>JAPLCH010000137.1 GCA_026392325.1 Solirubrobacterales bacterium
GATTCAGGATTGGTCGTGTCGAGAGCAGTGGCTCTCTGATAATCGCTCCATAGGCGCAGAGTGAAAGCGCCGGTGGGTTGATTGAGTCAATCCGCTCAGCCACCTCTGGGCTTCCGATGTCCTCGAGTTGAAGGACCGCAATTCCCAACTCAGCAGCTCTCTCAGCAACGGGAGGCGGCGACAACTTGCGGCCCCTTCCCTTTGGGGAGTCCGGACGTGTTATGACAAGCTCTGGCTTGCTCTGAGCTCCAGCCTCCGAGAGTCTTTGGAGGACGCCAGCAGCAAAGCCGTCAGTCCCAATGAAGACTCCGCTCACTGACCATCCAGGCGAGTCGCGTGTTCGCGGAGCTGCACGAGGGCCTCACGCCTCTGCTCACGCTCAGTGCGGTCGACGATCATCACGCCATCCAAGTGGTCGTACTCATGCTGGATGACACGCGCCTCAAAACCCTCAGCTTCCAGTTCGACGGGTTTGCCGTTGATGTCCTTGGCTTCTACTCGAATAGATACCGCCCGCGAGACCTCCACAACGATTGGCTCAAGACTGAGGCAGCCCTCGAAGTCAACCTCCTCCTCGTCGCTTCGCCACGTAATAACCGGGTTGATGAGTGCGTTGACCGGCCCGTCGACCTCAATCTTGTAAATGAAAAATCGCCTCAGAGACCCGACCTGCGGGGCAGCAAGGCCACACCCGATGGCATCGTCCATCAGATATGACATTTCCTTAATCTGTTGACGCAACTCGGGCCCAAAGTCCGTCACCTCATTCGTTTGCGAGCGGAGGACTGGGTCGCCCCACTGCCTGATGCTGCGCATCGCAACCCTGCGCCGCTCGCGCATCTCATCAGTCACCTCTGGCCGCTCTGGCCTCTCCGTTGCGTTACCTCTTTCACCCATAGACAGATCCTAGCCTGCGTCGACTTCCGTGCCAATCACAACTCCGAGACTTGAAGCCTGTTTGGCGACAGCCGCGATTGCACCATCCACAGAAGACACAAGGCGTCCCCTGTCGCCGGAGCGCGTAACCAACTGCCTGCGCTCCCTGCCCTTCAATCTGAAAAGTGGAGCAGGCCCAAGGACCTCGATCCCCTCAGCTTCCACGGCCTCCGCAATAGCGTCCGCGATGAGGTCCAAGCCCATCTCATCAACTGATGAGCAGTAGACCCGCACGAGAGCGAGTGCCGGCGGATAGCCCAGGTCGTCGCGACGACCAAGTTCCTTCTCAAGAAATCCATCTGCATCGTGCGCAGCAGCAAACTGGAGAACCTCAGCCTCGGGGGAGGTCGTCTGGACGAGCACTCGCCCTTCCCTTGACCCTCGTCCCGCCCGTCCGGCCAGCTGTGTCACGAGCTGGAAAGTTCGTTCCTCACTTCTGAAGTCCGGAAAACGGAGCGTTGCGTCTGCGTCTACGACAACTCCAAGGGTGACATCGGGAAAGTCGTGACCCTTGGCCACCATCTGGGTTCCCACGAGCACCCCGGTCGCAGCCTGTTGGAAGGCGGTCAGGATGCGCTCGGTCTCACCCTTGATCGCTGCGGAGTCCGCATCGAGGCGGAAAATGGGGAAGTCGTCGGTTCCAACCACCCGTCGGAGCTCATCCTCAACCCGCTCAGTTCCAGCTCCGTGCCGGGCAACGGAGCTTGAGCCACATTCATTGCACTTGGACGGCATGACCTCCTTGTGCCCACAGTGATGACACGACAGGAACCCGTCGACCCTGTGAAGCACGAGCGAGACGTCGCACTTGGGGCACTTCCAGACATGTCCACAGTCCTGACATGAAACGAAGTTCGACCAGCCCCGCCGGTTCAGCAGCACGATGGCCTTCGCCCCATCAGCACGTACCTTTCCGAACGCCTGAACCACGTCCGGGTGAAGGACGCCACCGACGCCCTTCATGTCAAGAACCTCAACTGGTGGGAGCGGAGCCCCGTCAGCCCTTCGGTCGAGGCGCAGCCGTTCAAGCCTCCTCACGCTCTCTGGTCGGGGCGTTGCGCTCCCGGCTATAAGGACTGCATCGCTGTGCACAGCCCTCCATGACGCGAGCTCTCGAGCGTCATACCCCGGGTCACCATCGTTCCTATAGGACGATTCGTGTTCCTCATCCACGATCACCAGTCCAAGGTCTGCAATTGGGGCGAACACAGCTGACCGGGGGCCAACGCAGACGCGGGCCTCGCCGTCACGCAACCTTGACCACTCATCGAAACGCTCCCCCATGGAGAGAGCCGAATGAAGAACGGCGACCGTATCGCCAAGCCGAATACTGAACCGCGCCACAGCCTGAGGTGTGAGTGCAATCTCCGGGACCAGGACGATCAC
>JAPLCH010000003.1:0-10268 GCA_026392325.1 Solirubrobacterales bacterium
CCTCAAGCCGCACCGCGACCGGATCACTTGGGATGCGTTGATCCAGTCTGTTGACGACATCGAACGGCTGCCGTTCAAGCCGCGCATGGTGAATGTGAAGCCGTCGCGGGTGGGTGGACTTGAGTCTCTTCTTGACACCTACGACTACTGTGAGCGGGAGGGCATTGGCGCCTACAGCGGCGGCCAGTTTGAGCTTTCGGTCGGCCGTGATCAGGTCCAGTTGATGGCCGCGATCTTCCACCCTGATTCTCCAAATGACTTGGCTCCAACCGGCTGGAACGCAAAGACCCCGGTTGGACCGCTTCCCGGAAGCCCCCTGCCAATCAAGCCGGTTGCCGCGGGCTTCGACCTCGCCTGAGCCTGCTCCGGGGGTGAATCCCTCGCTGGTGCACCTACAGACTGTGTGCGCCAACGGCTGAAAAACCTCCCCCGCGTGGGGACATTCCCTTCGACTTCCCACCTGGTCGTCGTCCACTGCGCCGAAACATGGTTCAGCCGCCTTCGCGGGCTTGCGGGTCACAGTGTTCATCCCCAGCCTGGCCTTGCACTGTTGCTCCCGGGCACAAGGTCTGTCCATACATTCGGGATGGCCTTCCGCATTGACCTTGTCTGGATCAACCAAAGAGGAGTGATCATCCGGATAGACGAGGCAGTCCCACCCAATCGGACCCGCTCCTGCCGCAGGGCAGACGCCGTCGTGGAGACGCCAATCGGGGCGGCCAGAGCAGCTGGAGGACTTGAGGGAGTGCGAGTGTCGCTCCAAACACATACTCTTGGCGATCTGCTGCCCAGCAAGGGCGCATAGGCAAAAACCACCAAGGAGAAGCAAATGTCAGAGAAGATCGGGATCGCTGGTTCAGGCGCGATCGCAACTGGATTGGCCGTCACGGCTGCTGCGAATGGCGAGGTTGTCCTTTGGGCACGCTCAGACGCCTCAGCGGACCGCGCACGCGGAGTGATCGAGAAGCTCTCAGGCAAGCTTGACGACGCTGAGCGCGCATCTCGCGTAACTGTCACAACAGAGCTTTCGGGCCTGTCAGATTGCACCTATGTCGTTGAGGCAATCGTTGAAGAGCTTGAGCCAAAGCAGGCGATGCTCGCTGAGTTGAACGGAATTCTCGGAGACGGCGCCGTGATCGCGTCAACAACATCGTCACTCTCCGTTGCAGCACTTGCAGGAGCAAGCGGTCGCTCTGACCGGTTTGCAGCGCTCCATGTGTTCAACCCCGTGCCGCAGATGAAGCTGATCGAGCTTTGCTTCTCCGAGGACGCAAACGAGGACACCAAGGCACGCACCCGCGCGCTTTGCGAGGAACTGGGTAAGACAGCGGTTGAGGTTCCTGACGTTCCAGGGTTCGTCGTCAACGCGCTTCTGTTCCCGTATCTCTTCCATGCCGTCAACCATTCAGAGAAGACGGGCATTCCACCGAAGGACATTGATACCGCGATGAAGCTTGGTGCAGGCCACCCAATGGGACCAATGGCACTGCTCGACTTCGTTGGTCTTGATGTCTCCGCGGCAATCGCCGATGAGATCGGCGTTGAGGTTCCCCAGAAGGTTCGGGACCTGTTAGCCGAAGGCGCGACCGGTCGCAAGTCGGGCCGTGGTCTTCTCGCCTGGAGTCGTTTAGCCGACAGGCAGACTTAAGGCTCGGGCCGCTGTTGGCCTGACGAGTCAGTTACTACGCAGGCGGGCTCCAGGGCCCGCCTGTTTTATGCAGCAAACGACGAAGCCGGCCCTAAGGCCGGCTTCGCTGGCTTGTCGATGGACCCGCCCCGGTCCATCGTCTCCCTCCCCCCAGGCCGCCAACGTGGTCGGCGGCTTGCGAGAGCTCAAATATACACCCGAAATGCTTTTGCGTCAATCAGCACTAACGGCCGTTATGTGCTAGGCGTCACTCAGGTCGAGTGACGGGGGTCACTCTTCTGAGGCCGCTTTGGAATCCTTCGATTTCGCTGTCGGCTGAGGCGGACGGACCCTCACAGCCTCAATCCGATTGTCCTTCATCGCTTCCACTCTGAGCACGAAACCGTTGACGGTGACCGTGTCTCCCCGGTGGGGCCTGCGGCCAAGTTCAGAGAAGACCAAGCCGCCAAGTGAGGTGTAGTCATCGGACTCCTCGGGAAGTTCGATTCCATGGGCTGGCAAGTCCGAGACAGGGAACTCTCCCCGCACCCAGATGTCCCCGTTGGCAAGTGGGCGAACGGGACCTCCGGCTGGGTCTGTCTCATCGTCAATCTCGCCGACGATCTCCTCAATGATGTCCTCAACGGTCGCGATCCCGGCTGTGCGGCCGTACTCGTCTGCAATCACGGCGAGGGTCACGCGCTCACGTTGAAGGTCAGCGAGCAGATCGTCCAAAGGCTTGTTTTCGGGGAACACTGGTGCCTCATGCTCAAGACCAGCCAGGGGCGCCTCGGCGCCGTCGGACATCAGTCGTTCCGAGAGCTTGGTTGCATGCACTACGCCACGGACCTGGTCAACATCATCGTCCTCGACAACCAACAGTCGAGTGTGGCCCGCGGAGACACAGAGCTTCAGGGCGTCGCCAACACTTGCCGAAATATCAACCGTTGTGACCGATGGAATTGGGGTCATGATCTGCCTTGCCTCTTGCTCGTGCAGATGGAACACGCCCGCGAGCATTCCGGCCTCACCAATGTCCAATGCACCGCCTTCTGAGGACTCGGTGATCAGCATCTTGATTTCACCTGAGGTTTGAAGTCCACCGCTGAGCTTGGTGGGGTCCTGTCCGAGGAGACGAAGGACCCAATAGGAGATCCGGGTGAGCACCCATGACAGGGGACGAACGAACACCTCAAACCAGTGGAGCGGCCTCGCGACGGTGCGAAGTACTCCTTCTGCATGACCGATGGCATAGAGCTTGGGCACCAGTTCGCCAACAACGATGTGGGCACTGGTGATCAGGAGGTAGCCAATCGCGACTGCGATGACCGTTGCGACGCTGTGGGCGGCAATCTTGCCGATCGGACCTTCAAGGAGTTGCGACAGGGCGTGTTCGCCAACAGCACCGATTCCGATGGAAGTCATCGTGATTCCCACTTGGCATGAGGAGATGACTCCGGACATGTCATCCATGGCGCGCAAGGCAGCCTCGGAGCCTCTGGCGCCCTCAGACTTCAATTCCTCAAGGCGGCCGCGGCGCGAACGCACAAGCGCGTACTCGGCAACAACAAAGAATGCGTTGCCCAGGAGCAGGACAAAGCCTCAACCCTGCAGGGCGTCAATCTTCCGCGCGAGATCAACATCAAGGTCCGTCACTCCCCCAACGGAGTGAGTTGAGAGCGTAACCCGGACCTTGTTCCAACCGTGGGCAAGGATGTCCGGGTGATGGTTTGCGTCCATCGCGACCTCGGCAACCCTCGCGGCATAGGCCCAGCCTGCTGCGAAGTCACTGAACTCAGCGTCAAGGACGATGCTGTCCCCTTCGATCACCCAAGTGGTCCCAGCAAGGGCGTCTTTTAGTTCTGACTCTTCAAGCCTTGTGGCCACTGTGACTCCAATTCATCGGGGTGTACTCCCAGCGTAGTCAAGGAACCCATACCACCGGGGCATTCGGTAAGTTCGAAGAGTCGAAGCGACCATCAACAAGGAGCCACAGTGCCCAACAAGACAACCTTTGCAGTCGTCCTTTCCCTCTCAGCAGTGGCGTTCACCACAGCATGCGGATCCTCATCAACCCCAGAGAGCCAGATCAGCTCGACCTTCTCCGGTGCGACCGCTGCCCTTGCAGACGGTGACGGAGCGAAGTTCTGTGACGCACTTACTCCTTCCGCCCAAAAGTCATTCGGGTCACAGATCTCCTCAGCCACAGGCGCTTCCGACTGCAAGACGGGCGTAACGAACCTGATGAATGCAACCAAGGCCCTTTCCAGCGGAGACTGGAAGACGTTCTGCAAGTCGATCGGCCCGAAGGCTGCCGCCCAGATTGCTGGAGCAGGCGCAAAGCTGAAGACGGACAACACCTGCGAAGCAGCCGGCACGGCCCTGTCTAAGACACCGCAGGGCAAGGCGGCATTTGATTCTCTCGGGAAGCAGCTTGATGCCTCACTTGGCCGACTCAAGAACGGCAAGCTCGTGAAGATCAAGGTGAACGGCAACACTGCGACCGCCAGCGTCACCCCGCTTCAGCCGAACGACAAGCCTGTGAAGTTCGAGAAGGTCAACGGCACTTGGAAGATCAGCCAGTAGTCAGCTGACAGCCTGCCGCGGCTCAACCGGTTTAAAGGCCGGAAGAGCCGTGGATCAGGCCACTGCCTGACGCGGCTGAGATTCCCACAGCCAAGGCAACAATCCCAAGTACGCAGCAGGCTCCGATGGCTGCTGCCTTGCCATATCGGTCACCCACCTCTTCAAGGATGAACCCGGCTGCAAAGCCGCCGGCTACCCCACCAAGGTGCGCGCCAATCGCGATCCCGGGGACAAGGAAGGTGATGACCAGGTTGATGGCCAACACAGGTCCCAAGCCTGATTCCCAAATGTTCATGCCACGTCGCTTCGCGAGGACTATGGCTGCTCCCAGCAGTCCGAATGCTGCCCCCGAAGCACCCACGACGGGGACCATCGGCTGCAAGACAAGTGCGCCCATCGAGCCGCACAGCAAGCTGACGAAATAGAGAGTGGCGAACTTGGCCCGCCCGATTGCTGGCTCGAGCATGTTGCCCAGTATCCAAATGAAGATCATGTTCATCAGGAGGTGGAAGAACCCAGCGTGGAGGAATCCGCTTGTGACGATCCTCCAGTACTCGTGGTTGTAGGCGACGGCCGGGCCGTAGAGCTGCCCGTTGGTCATCAGGTCACCGCGGCCTCCAGAGGCGAAGCCTCCCCCAGCCAGCGAGGCTGCGATGAACGCGATGACATTGAGGGCGATCAGTGTGATCGTGACAATCGGCTGATTCGTTGTTGCCGCGAGGTTGGTGACGCGCGTCTTTTCTCTTGCGCAGTTTGGACAGCGCTGTCCGACTGGGGTCGGACGTACGCATTCACCGCAGATTGGTGTGCCACATGCGGAGCAGGACAGGCCTGTCTCCCGGTCGGGATGGAATGCGCAGTGGTTCATTCGGTGTTGACGGTAGCGAGCGCGAGCAAGCTCAGGCCTGCGACGACCGTGATGGAAGCTTGCGTCGGGGCATTCGGGTGGTGGTGACACGCTCACGCCACCGCTCGGGATCTATCTGACCGGCGACCAGCCTTGCCAACATTCGTGTCTCGGGAGCACGGGCTCCATCCTGGGTCATCTTCGCGGCGAGTAGAGGAACCGTGTCAAGTGACTCGATCGCCTGCCCTACTTCCTTTTCGATCTCCGCAACGCCTGCTCCAGAGGCGAGCTTTTCCCCTGCCCTTCGGTTGCGGCTGCCTTCGGCCAGCACTGTGGCGACAAGGTCACCGGCTCCGGCAAGTCCCGCGAAGGTTTCCAAGCGGGCGCCCCTTGACTCGGCCCAACGGACGATTTCAGCCCAGACACGGCCAGCTGCGGCACCTGCCGCATTTGGCCCCCCGCCCATGGCAGCGGCTGCTGCGAGAGCGGCAACATTCTTGGCGCACCCTGCCATCTCAACCCCAGCCACATCATCTGTGGTTTCAACATAAGTTCTGGCCTCGCGCAGCGGTGCGGCAAGTTGCGCCAGGAGAATCGCATCCTTCGACGCAAGAACAAACGCCGCCCCTTTTTCCAAGGCGCCTGCTGCGTGAGCCGGCCCACCAATGGCAAGAATTGAGTGACCTGCAGCTCGCTTTTCCGTGTACTCGGCTGGCAGGTCACCAAGGTGGGGAACCAAACCCTTGCTCAGCAGCACGATGCCCGTTGACTCGTGCATACGTGGAGCGTGAGCTGCCAAAGCTGCTGGCAGTGACCTGGATGGGACGGCGAAGCAGACGATGTCGCACGACGGCGAATCCAACTCGGCCGCCCTTACCGCCTGTACCCGGTCGGGAAGATCAACCCCGGGCAGGTATGCAGCGTTCTCACGAGTCTCGTTGAGGATCTTCACCTGCTCTGCTCCCCGGCAGGCGAGGAGAACCTGTACCCCAGCGCGGGCAAGCAGGACTGCCAGTGCGGTCCCGGCTGAGCCTGCGCCAACAACTGCAACCTTCCTCAATGGCGGAACTCCGCCGAGTGCCTCCCACTGCTGACTGATCGGAGCCCAGATCCGGTCACTGTCGGTGATTGCCATGGTCGGGGTGATTTCCTCCCGTGGAACCTGACCAAACTCGAGCACTTCCCCCATCGTGATCCGTACTTTGTGGGGGCGAACTCGGAAGCCTTTGCGTATCGCTTCCGTGCCCTTCACGGCAACCGGCACCACTGGTGCTCCTGAGATGAGTGAGAGCCGTGCTGCCCCAGTCTTAGGCTTGCCCAAAGGACCTGGCCTTACGCGTGTTCCTTCCGGGAAGATCAGCACGCAGTCACCACGGGCAAGGATTGCCTCAGCTGTGGCAAGCATTTCCGCATCGCCCTTTTCGCGGTTAACGGGAAATGCTCCAAGCCTGGACAGGAACCAGCCGCCGAGCTTGTGTGAAAACAGCTCCTTTTTGGCAACGTAGTAGATCGGCCTGCGCAGGCAGCAGCCGATCACGAAAGGGTCAAGGAAGGACCGGTGATTTGCGGCAAGAATGACCGGCCCGGACTTGGGGATGTGCGAAACCCCAGTGCGACTCATTCGGAAATAGATCATGAAGAACGGCTGCAGGATGGATCTTGCGACCCAATACAGGACGATATTTACTCCACGCTCTCGCGCACGGGTGTGAAGTGCGTCGCGATCCACTTGTAGTGAGCCTACCTGCGAGTGCGGGCGGTTGAACCGCCTTGGCTGGCCGCCCGTACCGTGGTTGATGAACCTCAATAGAGTCACCCCAAGATGGAGCTGAATCAAAGGACAGTCAATGGTGCGGCCGCAGGCGCAGTCGCGTCACTCGTCTGGGCGGTGACTGAGCCAATTGACAAACCGATCTTCGGTTGTCGGTACAGCGATGTTGAACTTCTGGGCAAGGCAGTGACCCGTGGTCGCTGGTGGCGAGTTGCTGGTCTTGTTCAACACCTGATGAATGGCGCGCTTTTCGGTGCCGTCTACGCAAACGTCGCGCCCAAGACGCCCATCCCGCCGGCCTTACGCGGTCCCGCTGCTGGAATGACCGAGCATCTTGCCTCTTGGCCGGCCGTTGGTCTGGCCGACCGTTTCCACCCAGCCCGTGATGAGCTCGTGAAGCTCAAGGGCAACCGGAACGCGTTCATTCAGGCCACTTGGCGGCACCTTCTGTTTGGAACGGTTCTTGGTGCTGTTGAAGCACGTTTGAACGCAGAGCCTGACGCTAACTAGACTCCCCAGCGTGAAGACGCTGATTACAGGTGCATCCGGATTTGTTGGAGGGCACCTTGCGATTGCCGCGGACGCCGCAGGCGACACTGTCACGAGCATCTCCCGCTCTGGTACCGCGCCAGCTGGCAAGGCGGTGGCTTGCGACCTGTTGGACGCAACAGCGATCAGAAACCTGATTGCTGAGGTCCAGCCCGATGCAGTCCATCACTTGGCCGCGCTCGCTTCAACCGGGCGCTCTTGGTCAGATCCTTTGCGCTGTCTTGCGGACAACCAGGCAATGACCTGGAATCTGCTGGAGGCCGTCCGCTTGGAGGCTCCCGCAGCGACCGTGCTGATCGCCTGCAGTGGAGAGTCCTATGGCAAGCCCGTTTCTCTCCCCATTGATGAGAATCACCCACTTGCCCCCGCCACCCCTTACGCAGTTGCAAAAACAGCCTGTGATCTGATCGGCGGCCTTTTCGCAGAGGCTCACGGGTTGAAGGTGATTCGCGCCCGTGCCTTCAACCACGCTGGCCCCGGGCAGTCACATGAGTTCCTGATTGGTTCCCTCGTCGGTCAGGTAGCGGCGGCAGTAGTAGCCGGTGAAACTTCCGTAACGCTCAGGACAGGAACGGCTGGCATTCGCCGCGATTACACGGACGTGAGGGACGTTGTCCGCGCGTACAGAGAACTCACCAGCGATGGGCTGTTCGGTGTGGTGAATGTCTGTTCAGGCAAGTCTGCATCGACCGAAGAGATTGTCAATTTGGTGCGTGTGGCTGCGGCAGACAAGATCTCAGTTGACCATGTGGTTGATGACTCAATCGTCCGTCCGCACGAAACTCTTGAGGTTGTCGGCTCTCCCGCGCTGATCGCAGATCGTCTCGGCTGGGAGGCAAAGATCCCGCTCGAGCAGACAGTCTCGGATTCCCTCGCAGCGAGCCTCAGCCCGGACGCCTAAACTTGCATCAAGCAGTACCTGCAGCACACCCGCCGAAGTAGCTCAGCTGGTCAGAGCACCTGTCTTGTAAACAGGGGGTCAGGGGTTCGAATCCCCTCTTCGGCTTGAGCTAGACCCGCAAGACCAAACCGGCCGTGCGCCGCGAGGTATCGACCGCCTCGGGCGCACGACCATTGGCTCACATTCGGTTCTTCGAGCGAAGCTTCCCACCGTTACCGGCCCCGTCAAAGCAGAACTGCCAGCTATCGAGCACCTTTCCGCCCTTGATGTTGTAGTAAACGCATGAGTCGCTGCCGAGGCCCGCGTTGGTGCTTTCCTGCGTGTCCTCTGGTTTCCCGAACTTGGCCTTCACTGCGCCTAATGTCACCCCAAGCTTCAGGGCGCGAGCCTGCCCATTGGTGATCGCATTTCGATTCTGTTCCTTGGTGATGCTCTTGCTCACCTCGTTGGCACCACCTGCCACAAGTGCCGCGCAGCCGGCGATCAACAGGACTCCTCCGATAACAACACCCAATAGGACTTTCAGAACAGTGCTCATTTTATCCTCACAGTTGCTTTAGTGAATTCACACATGGGTTATAGCAGCGGCAGCAGGCGAGCCAACCCGTGAACCCACTCCAGAGGCCGCCTCCCCTTCCTCCGCCGCGAGTAGGCTTGCTCATCAATGAGTGACCTCTTGATTCAACGGATCACATCGCAGGCTGGCGCGCTGGAATGCGATGAGCTCTTTGTGGAATACATGCAGTGGCTGATCGGGGAGCTGAACCTGATCCAGCCAGTTGATTACGTCACCCAGGAGCCACTGGTTAATGCCGCATTCCGGGAGGAGTGGCCTCAGATGCTCTCCGACCAGGGTCGCATGTACCTGATCACTGACGGGACGACGAAGGTCGGAGTGGTTGCACTCCATCCAAGGTCCGAAACCGAGGCTGAGGTGAAGAGAATGTACGTCCGAGCAGACCATCGCGGTAAGGGAATCTCACGCATGCTCCTTGACCGCTTGATTGAAGACTCGAGGCTTATCGGCTATTCAACGGTGGTTCTTGAATCATTGGTGTTCATGAAATCAGCGCATTCGCTTTACGAGTCCGCCGGCTTCGAGTACGTCAATGCATTCGACGGACACGAGGGCCAGTCTCACGGCGTGACTGGCCTTGAGGTGTTCATGCGCCTCAAACTGGCCAGCTGACTTCAAGTCCGGTCTCCGGCCAGCTGAGGCTCAGACGTACGGCGCATCCTCAACAAGTGACCTGATTGGCGGCGGCAGAACCGCCAGCACGCCTTCCATCTCACCTCCATCAATGTCGTAGCCGAGCACGCCCATTGTCGCCCGGGTTGCGAGTGCAGCTTCCTCTTGACTGGACATGCTCGCCTCAGTCTCAATCCGCCGGAGGAATGCTTCTGGATGTCCGTGCTGTTGAGGCGTACTCGCCGGCTCCCACCCCTCGTAATACACGCCCCTGATCACCAGCGGCAGTTGGTCTGCAAGGCTCGCTGACTCCTCTTGGGGAAGGCTGTCGCGAAGCGCATGAAGCACAGCGCTCATGGCGCCATACGCCTCAACATTGCTGTCCCCGGTCTGCTTGGCCACATCCCCGATCCACCTGTCGGCCGTGTGGACAGTCATCTCAAATCTCTTCACTCTCGCCATGTTCATTCCCCCTCAATCTCCTCGACCCCAGACGAACGCCTGCGACCGACTCCGCGTGCCAATCCGGCAACCTGCTTCGACCGTAAACACATCAGCGCGGAACGCACGGGTTTTTCTTAAACCCCTGCTCAATGGGGTTTCGGACCGCGCCAGAGGCACCCCAGCATTAATCCAGTCACCACAGCCGATCTGGACGGTCTCAACACGGCCATCCCCGCCGGCAGCGCTGCAGGAGACCGCTATCCGGACATGGGCAGCGTCGGCCGCTGATCCAAAGAGAGTCGAAGGCAGGACCACAGGCGGGCAGGTCGAATCCAGTGGTTACGACGCTTTTGG
>JAPLCH010000003.1:10278-13525 GCA_026392325.1 Solirubrobacterales bacterium
GCTTTTGGTGGCAGGCAGTGCCCGCCACCGTCCCTCACCCCAACATTGGAGCCCAAATCCGTAAAGCAGCAACACTTCTCACAGTAGCCCTTGCCAGCACAGTCCTCGCGGCGTGCGGAACGACCAAGACCACCACTGTCACTTCGACAGTCACAGCTTCAGCGCCAACCACAACCGCAGCTACGACCACGACTGCCACCACGACTCCGGCAAGTGGACCGGTCAACAAGACCTGCAATGTCACGGGAGTACCGAATGTCACCACAGGCAGTGTCAGCGTTCAGCTGACCGCCACGGGCGCAACGGGTGCTGCGGTAAGCCTTGTCGGCTGCCCGACTGCATCTACTTTGGTGAAGATCGTCGCGGGCACCAAAGCCCAGATGCCAGTCAAGACCAAGAGCTTCAACTGCACCCCAACGGTCAACGGAACAGCAACAAGCTTCGACTGCACGCTCCTGGCTGCCAATCAGGGCAGTGTGGAATACAAGTTCACACTCAACTACAAGGCTTAACGCAAGCCCGCAAGGGCAAATTCAGATTCGTTCAAGGTCGCTCGGGTTCCACCGGGCGGCCTTTTTCGTGCTCAGGAGTCTTTGGACTCCGGCTTGTCGTTCGCGAGACCACCCTCGATCCCAACATTGGGAAGCAGGCGGTCAAGCCAAGCGGGCAGCCACCATGTGGCGTTCGCCGCAAGGTCCATGACCGCTGGAAGGAGAATCACGCGGATCAGGAAGGCGTCAAGGAAGACTGCTGTCGCAAGGCCAAGGCCGAACATCATGATCACCTTGTCCCCGCCAAACATGAACGCTGCAAACACGCAGATCATGATCGTCGCGGCAGCCGTAACCACACGACCGGTTGCTGCAAGCCCGTTTCGAACCGCGGCCCGTGGATCCCCGTGTTCAGTCCACTCTTCGCGGATGCGGGAGACAATGAAGACCTCGTAGTCCATTGAGAGCCCGAAGATGATGGCGAACATCATCACCGGCAAGAACGGCTCAATCGGCCCTGGCTCAATGCCAAGCAGGCCCGCCCCCCAACCTTCCTGGAACACGAGGGTTACTACCCCGAGTGCCGCGCCAATTGACAGCAGGTTCATAACAGCTGCCTTGATCGGAACGAGCAGGGACCTGAAGACGAGCGTCAGGAGCATGGCCGACAGAAGGACAACCACCCCGATGAAGAGTGGGAGTTTTGAGCTGAAGATGTTCGCTAGGTCAACCGTCGCTGGTGTAAACCCGGAAACTAGAATCTCCGTGTCAGTTTTGGCAGCGAGTTTTGGAGTCACATCGTTTCGAAGATGGTCCACGAGGTTTGTCGTCGCTTCACTTTGGGGGCTGGTCTCCGAGTAGGCGGTCACCACAGCCAGGTCACCTGTCTTGCTGATCCGCGGCGGTGTTACAGCCACAATCCCAGGGGTCGCCTGGATTGTCTTTGAGATATCACCAATCGCAGAATGCTGTTTGGGGCCGTTGAGCTTCACAACAATGTCCAGCGGTCCGTTGAAACCGGGCCCGAAGCCCTCGGCCAACAGGTCATACGCCTTGCGGGTCGTCTGATCTGCCGAGTTGTTACCCGCATCATTGTGCAACTGCCGCATTCCAAACGCTGGAATCGTCAGAAGAACGAGAACCAAGGTGCCGCCAATCGCGCAGAGCCAACGGCGCTTGACCACAGCATCTGCCCATCGCGCCCAGATCGCACCCTCTTTCGCTCCGCGACCACGCTTGCTCCGACTGGCACCAATCCGACCGCCAAACCGTTTGAAACCAAGCAGCGCAGGAGTCAGTGTGATGGCGGCAAGCATGGTGACGAGAACAACCATGGACGTCGCTACTGCCACTCCGTAGAGGAAGCTGATGCCAAGCAGCATCATTCCGAGAATCGCGATGACCACCGTAATTCCGGCGAAGAGAACAGAGCGTCCGGCCGTGTCCATTGCGGCCACAACCGCCTCGACAAGGTCACCGTCCTTCTCCACATACGCATCGCGGAACCGACTGACGATGAACAACGCGTAGTCAATACCAACCCCGAGCCCGACCATCGCCGCCAGCTGTGGAGCAAAATCCGCTGTGTCGAGCACATGGCTCAGAATTCCCAACAGCGAGAGTCCCACTCCAAGCCCAAACAGCGCGGTGAGCACGGGAAGACCCATCGCTACGACCGATCCGAAAGTCAGCAACAGGATGATGATTGCTGCTGCGAGACCGATTGCTTCAGTCGCAGCTGGTGGTTTACGCTCGGCCTGTTCAATTGCGTGCCCGCCAAGCTCGACCTGAAGCCCATCGCCTCTGGCCGCTGTGGCAACGCTCATGGCTTTCTTGGTGGCAGCCTTGGGAAGAGTGTTCCCCGGCTCGTCAAAGCTGAGCAGCGCGAAAGCAATCTTCCCGTCCTTGGAGATCTGGCCCTTGCCCTGCTGACTGTATGGGCTGATCACCCCAGTCACGTGAGGCAAGGCCGCCACCTCCTTCAACATCGGAGTGACCCTCTTCTGCACTGCCGGGGCGGAAATGCTTCCTTTGTCTACCTTGAGAACAATCTGTGAGTGGTCACCGGCTTGTGACGGGAAGCTTGCTTTAAGCAGGTCACCTGCCTTCTGTGACTGGGAGCCAGGAAGGCTGATCGTGTTGGAGTAGACCGCCGGAAACGCCTTGCCAATTCCGGCCACGGCTACGAGGAGCAGAACCCAAAGGGCAATGACAAGCTTTCCGCGACGAACGCAGAATCGGGCTAGTGCGGGCACGTGGACTCCTTAAGAGAACCGCGCCGCTCGGGGCGGAGGGCGGGCACAAGCGCATTGTAGTTGCCCTGCTGGGTCGTTGGCAGGCCCGTTGAGGCCTGACACGGTCAGACCTTGATCACACCGTCTGACATCGCCATCGCGACCAAGCCGGTGCGCGTGGCGGATCCTGTCTTTCGCATTGCATTTTGAACGTGAGCCTGAACAGTTGACTCGGCGATTGACAGGTGTTCCGCGATGCCCGGACCACTGAAGCCCTTGGCCAGCAGCCCAACTATCTGTAATTCACGTCCGGTAAGCAGTCTTGGACCAACCACAGAAGGGTCGTGACTCTGAGCGGGCGCCTGCGGCACCGGGACCTCGTTCGGAGTGCTCGGAGCCAGCTCACGAGACCCCCCCCCCCCACTAAAACCTTCGGTTACTCCGAGGGGAAAGATCACAGCAAGGCCGGCATCAGTCTCCCCGCCGGGAATCAGCAGCACCTGTGAGTTCGTGCCGAGTGAC
>JAPLCH010000245.1 GCA_026392325.1 Solirubrobacterales bacterium
CCCTCAGTGATCGCGATGATCAGCTCAATGCCAGCGTCCTCTGCCTCGAGGATTGCGTCAGCGGCAAAACGTGGCGGAACGAAGATCATTGCTGTGTTTGCCCCGGTCTCGTCCACAGCCTTGTGAAGCGTGTCGAAGACTGGGATTCCCTCTACATCCTGGCCACCCTTACCTGGGGTGACGCCAGCAACCACGTTCGTTCCGTAGCTGCGGTTGTTGAGAGTGTGGAAAGTTCCTTCGCGTCCGGTGATGCCGGAGACGACAAGTTTTGTGTCCTTACCTACGAGAACGCTCATGAGGCAAGCTCCACAACTTTTTCGGCCGCCTCGAGCATTGTCGCGACGGTATGAACGTTTGGAAGGTTTGCCTCTGCAAGAAGCTCGCGGCCAGCAATGTCGTTGGTGCCATCAAGGCGAACGACGAAAGGAACAGTCGGGTTGATCGTTGCGAATGCCTCGATCAGGCCCTTGGCCACTTCGTCGCAGCGGGTAATGCCACCGAAGATGTTGAAGAGCACCGCAGTTACCTTGGTATCGGAAAGGATGACTTCGACGGCAGAAGTGATTGCCTCAGCCTTGCTTCCTCCACCAGCGTCGAGGAAGTTCGCGGGAGCGCCGCCAGCCTGGGCGACAACATCAAGCGTGCTCATCACAAGACCGGCACCGTTGCCCAAGATTCCGATGTTTCCGTCGAGCTTGACGTAGGTCAGTCCACGCTCCGGGTGCCTGTAAAGGGCGTTGCCGTCAAGCGTGACCTTCGCGTCAAGTGCCTTGATCTCACGGTCGCTGGTGATGATCAGCGGGTTGACCTCGATCAGGAGTGCTTCCTCCTCAACGTAGGTGGCATAAAGCTTGGCGAGCATGTCTCCGATTGGCCGGATGACATCCGCATCAACGCCAGCGTCAAATGCGAGGCGTCGACCGTGGAAGTCCTGGAAGCCGAGGAGTGGGTCAACGTGAAGATGTGCGATGGCATCAGGGTCTTCGTCGGCCACAGCTTCAATGTCCATGCCGCCCTTGGTGGAAAGCATCACAAGGGAAGACTTGGCCGAACGGTCGAAGACGATTGATGCGTAGTACTCGGAGGCGATGTCTGAAGCCTGCTCGATCCAGACCTCATGGACGGTGAGTCCCTTGATGTCCATGCCGAGAATGTTGCCTGCGTGCTCCTCAACTTCTTCTCGGTTTGCAGCAACCTTGATTCCGCCCAGCTTGCCTCTGCCACCAATCTGAACCTGTGCCTTGACAACGCACGGGTAACCGATTTCCTCGGCTGCGGCGACAGCTTCGACCACAGAAACAGCAGGTTTGCCCGACGGCACGGGAACGCCGTGACGGGCGAGGAGTTGCTTGCCTTGATATTCGAGAAGATCCATAAGGGGCGGCCTTTTGAGGGGCGAAGCCGCACTCTAACGGAGCGAGGCCAAGTGGTGCTTTCCGACCCCGATTCAGCGCCCCACCCGCCCTCGGAAACGGGTCGCGGGCCAAATTGCGGCATACTGGCGCTCGCAATGGCTATTCCAAAGAAACCCACTTGGGTCACATTCGATGTCTACGGAACTCTGATCGACTGGGAGACCGGAGTCATGGACGCGCTCAGCAAGCTGACCAACGGTGAGGTCAAGTTCGACAAGGTCGAGGTCATGGCTCAGTTCAAGGAGATCCAGCATCGGATCGAGTCCGGCTCCTACGAGCTCTACGCGGAAGTGCTGCGTCGCACGATTCTCGAAATCGCTGACAACATCGGATGGCGTCTTGAGCCTTCTCAGGCTGGGTTCCTCCCAGACTCAATCGCTCGCTGGAAGCCATTCTCTGAGGCCAACCCCGCCCTCAAGAAGACTGCCAAGACCTACCAGACTGGCCTCATCTCCAACATTGACGACAAGCTCCTTGGGCACACCCGTCGCCACCTGCCACTCGAATTCGACCTCGTTGTCACCGCCCAGCAGGTCCGCGCATACAAGCCCGAGCCAGCCCATTTCAACGAATTCCAGCGTCGCATTGGCGGCAAGAAGGGCTGGGTTCACATCTCCGCCTCGTACCACACGGATGTTGAGCCTTGCCTGAAGAAGAAGGTCCCTGTGATCTGGGTAAACCGGAACAAGGAGACTCTCGAAAAGGGCCAGAAGAAGCCTGACGCTGAGGTCAAGAACCTTCGCGAGGCTCTGAAGCTCATCGGCCTCGCCTAGCGGGCCCCGGCCTCTTCGTACGCGGTGCGCGCGCTTGCCCTGCATGAAGATGTCCTGCTGATCGAAAGCGGCATCTGGCACACGGCCGCTGTCGCCATCAGGAGCGGCAATGAAGCATTTCTCGTCGACAGTCCGATCCTTCCCGAGGAGCTCGACGCACTGCCCGACCTCTTCGCACAGGCTGGCTTCCCAATCGTGGGGCTCGTTGCCACCCACGCAGACTGGGATCATGTCCTTGGCAGACTTGCGTTCCCCGATGCGCCACTGGCCGTCGCTGAAACAACAGCAGCCCGGCTGAAAGCTGAGCCAGGTGCAGCGGCTAGGAACCTGCGTGAGTTTGATGATCAGTGGTACGTAAAGAGGAACTCCCCGCTGTCGCTCCCAGGGGCTGAAGCACTGCCTGTTCCTGGCCTGCTGGAAGTTGGTGACCAAGAGCTTCAGCTGCACCCCACAGAAGGCCATACTGCGGATGGCATGGCGATCTTTGCGCAGTGGTGCGGCGTGCTGATTCTCGGCGATTACCTCTCACCCGTTGAGATCCCCATGATCTGCGTTGGCGGTTCCATCAGCGCCTACAAGGCCACACTCCTGCGCCTGCGGGACCTGGTTGCCAAGGCCACCAGCATCGTCCCAGGGCATGGCGGGCTGCTTGACCCAGTCCGCGCGGATGCAATCCTCAATGAAGACCTCGCTTACTTGGACGCGCTGGAGAAGGACGGCCCTGACGCCTCGCTGCCGCTTGCGCGAACCACGGCCGAGCAGCGGAAGAGCCACGCTGCGAATGTCGCGCTGACTTCCTAGTCGTCGGACAGGGAAAGGCGCATCAGGAGGTCTCGGTCGGGCTCGCTCTTGAACCCAAACCCGAGGGACTCATAAAGCGCAAGCGCCGGGGCGTTGGCGTCGCTCACGCCAAGCTCGATCCGCCTGCATTCACGAGCGTTTGCCTATTGAACAGCGAACTCAATCAACGCCTTGGCAATGCCCGAGCGCCTCGCCTCAGGATTTACATACAAATCCTCAAGCCAGCAATCCGTCGCTGCGTGCCAGATCCCAAACCGAAACCTCAGCTGGCATACGCCTGTCGGCGGAGAATCGTCATCCGCTGCTGCAAGCAGAAAGTCAGTCTGCGTATCAAGGATCAGCTTCTCAACGCCGGCAAGGAACGCATTGTCCGAGGGCCAATCACGGCCAAAGCTGTCACGGAAGGAAATAAGCAGCCGGGCGACTGTCTCAGCCTCGTGCGGCTCAGCGCGCCAGACGCGAACGCTCACGCGTCAGCAGCAACGATGACGGCGATCGTGTCGCCGGAACCAACTGCTCCACCAACCTCGACGGAGATCTCCTTGACGACTCCAGCCTTGTGAGCCGTAATCTCGTTCTCCATCTTCATCGCCTCAACGATGCAGATCAGTGCGCCTTCCTCAACGGTCTGGCCGACTTCAGCGAGGACCTTGAATACCGTGCCCTGGATTGGTGACTGGAGCGCGTCTCCGCCTCCACCACTTCCACCGCCAGCACGCTTGGCGCGGGTGACCTTCTTGGCAGCCGGAGCAGCTGCGCCGCCGCCTCCGCCGAATGCTGGACCTACAACCTTTACATTGAAGCGACGGCCTGAAACCTCGACGAGGTAGTCCTGGCTGACGGTCGGAGCTGGCTCTTCGCCATCCACAGGCTCTGGCACTTCTGGCGCTGGTGGATCCGTTGCCTTCAGCCAAGCCTTGTCTTCAACAAGGTCACGGCACGTCTCTCCCTTTGCCCACTGCTCAGTGGCCATGATCGCCTTATGGAATGGGAGGAGCGTGGTGAGGTTGCCGATCTCGTACTCACCGAGTGCTCGAAGCATCCGGCGGGTTGCAGACTCGCGGTCCTCATCCCAGACGATCAGCTTGGCGACCATTGGGTCATACATGGGTGAGATCTCACTGTTGGGGCCAATACCAGAGTCAACGCGGACGCCAGGACCAGTCGGTTCGCGGTAGCTGGTGATCATCCCCGGGGCTGGAGAAAAGTTCTTTGCCGCATTCTCTGCGTTGATTCTGCACTCGATGGCGTGACCCTTGAGGACAATGTCGTCTTGGGTGAACTGCAGTTCTTGGCCAGCAGCGATCTTGATCTGCTCGCGAACAATGTCAATGCCTGTGACAAGTTCCGTCACGCAGTGCTCGACTTGAACACGGGTGTTCATTTCGAGGAAGTAGTACTCGCCATCCTGAAGCATTCCCTCAATGGTTCCCGCCGAGTGGTAGCCGACAGCCTTTGCTGCATCAGTGGCAATCTTGCCGATCCGCTGACGCATTTCCTCATCCACCATCGGGGCCGGTGCTTCCTCAATCAGCTTCTGGTGCCGACGCTGGATCGAGCAGTCGCGTTCACCGAGGTGAACCACATTGCCCTGTTTGTCGGCAAGGATCTGAACTTCCACATGCCTAGGGTCCGGGAGGTAACGCTCCAAGTAGACAGTGCCGTCGTTGAAGAACTTCTCTCCTTCTCGGGCTGCCCCTTCGAATGCCTCTTCAATGTTCTCTTCCGTCAGCGCGACACGGAATCCCTTGCCGCCACCACCTGCAGCAGCCTTGACCGCCACTGGGTAGCCGATCTCATCCTTCGCGATTCGGCGCGCTTCCTCAATCGTCTCGACAGCTTCGGTTGTCCCTGGGACGATGGGAACACCGGCTGCAGCCATCAGCTCACGGGCCTTGGTCTTGGAGCCCATTGCATCAATCGCCGAAGCAGGCGGTCCGATGAACGTCACACCGCGCTCTTCAAGCGCACGGGCAAACTCGGCATTTTCTGCAAGGAACCCGTAACCAGGGTGTACGGCATCAGCGCCTGAGCGTTCGATCACATCAAGAATCTTGTCGACGACGAGGTAGCTCTCCGCTGCCGGAGCAGGTCCGATCAGGTAAGCCTCCGTTGCGCGCTTGACATGCAATGCGTCCCGATCAGCCTCGGAATACACGGCAACGGTGTCGATGCCGAGTTCTTCACAAGCACGGATTACGCGGATTGCGATCTCGCCACGGTTTGCAATTAGGACCTTGTTAAACATTCGGCCGTGGATCCTAGCCGCCCCGGCGCGCACGGCGCAGTTTGGTCGCCAACGATGCACCAGCCGAGGGGATCGCAGAGGCCTTCATAACAAGTCAGCCACCACTGCCAAGAAATCCAATGCGTACGGCTATTATCCAAATTCAGTTTCAGGACAGCTGCTTTAGAACACTGTGACATGGGGATGCAATCGCGCCCACTGGGCACTCCGTTCTCGCCGATTCCCGACAGAAGCATCAACAGTCATTAAGCAGTGCCCACCAGAGAGCAGACGCACATGGATTCACTCCAGTTCCTACAGACGATCAAGCAGCGCTGGTACCTGCTGGCCGGATCCGTTGCCGCAACGCTGATTCTGGCAGTCGTTCTTTCTGCCACATCTCCGACCAATTATCAGGCGACATCCAGCCTCTTCGTCGCCGTGACTGCCGAAGGAGCGCAGAGTCCCAACCAAGGGAACCTGCTCGCCAGCTCCCCATTTCTCGATTCGCAAATTCAGAGCTTCATTCAGTTCGCCTCAAGCCCAAGCGTGACCGACGCTGCGGCCAAGGAGGCTGGCGCCCCCATCCCAGCAGGTTCAGTAACCGCAACGGCCTCACCTGGCACGTATGTCATCAACCTCACAGCCACCGCTGCAAAACCACTTACGGCCAAGCTTCGAGCCAATGCCGTGGCCAAGCAGTTGGCCAAGTACATCCCTTCAGTGGCAACCAGGCTTCCCAACGGCACTCCGGCCTTTGCAGTCACGATCGTCAAGCCGGCTACCGTGCCTTCATCGGCAAGCTCACCTCGTTGGAGCATGAACCTCGCCCTGGGGCTGTTGCTCGGCCTGGCAGGCGGCCTCGCCCTGCTGCTCATCCTTGGTCAGCTGGACTCCTCCAACGCCGCAAGCAAGACAACGGAACGGTCCTCGTCCGAAAGTGAAAATGCGAGCGGCACAGACGGCGAAGGCTGATCCCCGGGTGTCTCCATCGCTCGATGAAGACTCAGTGGCTGGAAGCAAGCCAATCGAAATCGGAGCCATCACAGTTGACTCCATTTCTCTTGAGGATGCTTCCCGCCTGATCCGCCTGAGGGCGACGGAACGCAAGGGCTCCTCCGTGCACCTTGTCAACGCTTACACAGTTGCCCTCGCTGAACACGACGAGTCGTACGCGGAATGCGTCAGCAGTGGTTGGCTGAACCTCGCCGACGGTCGCCCCCTTCAGTGGCTCTCCAGAATCCGGGGTGACGAGCAACAACTCGAGCAGATCCGTGGCATTGACCTCTTCCACCGGGTCCTTGCAGACGGACGCGACGAAAACCTGAAGCACTTCTTCCTCGGATCTACAGAAGAAGCCCGTGAGCGGATGGCATCGAAACTTCAGGAACGCTACGGCTCAATTGAGATCGCAGGCAGCGAAAGTCCCCCCTTCAGGGACCTCACCAGCGATGAGCAGTCCGACCAAGCCAAGCGCATCAGGGAGTCTGGAGCGCAGGTCATCTGGGTTGGCCTCGGAACCCCAAAGCAGGACGCTGAGATTGAACGGTTGGCATCTGAAGTTGATGCCGTGTGCATTGGTGTCGGTGCAGCTTTTGCGCTTGCCGCTGGAGACCAGTGGTATGTCCCGGAGTGGGTTTCGATACTGGGCCTCGAGTGGCTCTCTAGGTTGGTTCAGGAACCGAAACGGCTGTGGCGTAGATACCTCGGCGGGAACCTTATCTTTCTGGGCGTTGTCATCAAAGACCTGACCTCCAGAGGACCCCGCACTCGGTGATCGTCCAACGACCCAGAGTCGCGATCGTCCACCCGTGGATGCCGCATTACCGGGTCGAGTTCTTTGAGCGCCTGAGGACATCCCTTGACGCCTCAGGAATCACTCTGGAAGTTGCCTATGGCAGCAACCCTCCGTTTGCGAGAGACCGAGGCGACGAACACGGTCTCTCTTGGGGAACCCGGCTGAATGACAGAGAGATTTCGCTCGGAGGCAGATCGCTCGTCCACCGCGAACTTTGGAAGCCCGCCTTGGAAGCAGACCTGCTGATCCTCGAAGACGCACTCCGAAATACCGACACCTACCGCTACCTCTTGGGCCGCAGCCGCCCCCACAAGCCCACCGCTTTTTGGGGGCCGGGCAAGACAATGGACAAGACGGTCGGTCGCATTGAGCGGGGAGTGAAAGTCGCGCTGCTCAAGAAAGCAGACTGGTGGTTCTCCTACACGGAAGAGACCGGCAAATACCTGGCTGCATCGGGTATCCCTGCCGAGCGGATCACGGCTGTGGAAAACACGCTTGACACAAGCGCACTTTCCGAGGCGCGAAACTCCCTGACAGATTTTGAGATCGACACCAGAAGGAACCAACTGGGACTAACAGCTGGACATACAGCGCTCTTCATGGGCGGACTGAGCGCCACCAAGAACCTTGACCTGCTGGTAACGGCAGGACGCCTGGTGCACGCAAGGGACCCGCAATTCAGGGTCCTCGTTGTCGGCGACGGTCCGGAGCGTGAGCGCCTTGCGGAAGTCGCCGCCGAGGAAGACTTCCTCGTGATGCTTGGGCCGCTTTTTTCCGCCCGTGAGAAGGCCCTTGTCGCCGCCTCAGCTGACCTGATGGTGATGCCGGGCCTCGTTGGTCTGGTCGCAGTTGACTCTTTTGCGCTTGGACTTCCGATCGTGACGGTGGAGCAATGGCCGCACGCCCCTGAATTTGCCTATTTGCGATCAGGTGAGAATGCTGTCATCGGCAACACCACCAGCAGCGCCTACGCGGCCGCAATTGAAGCAACACTTTCCGATAGAAATCAGCTTCAGCAGTTGACCGACCAATGCCTTCGGGACGCCGAGCTTTACTCGCTGGACGCCATGGTCTCAAGGTTTTCAGATGGAATCCGTGGAGCCCTAGCCCTGCGCGCCTGAATTGAGCTTCAACTCGTCTGGTCTCCGCGTTTGCGGATCCGCCCCACCATGAACCGGAGGTATGGGATCGGAAAGAAGAGTGGCCAGAGGGGCCCACCGTGACGCCTGAGGAACCTTGCCTGGAGTCTGGGTGGCAGTCCTTTTGGTCCGACCAGGTCCTCCCAGTTCTCTGGCAGGCCGGAAGTGCCTGCCGGCCCGTGATTGCTTGGACAGGCTCCCAACGTCCCGGGAGCAAGAAGCATGGAGACCCCGGCCTCCGAAACCCTATGGCCATAGTCGAGATCCGCGTACTTGTGAACGAAGGCAGCGTCGAGTCCTCCCACCAACCGCTCGACCTCTACAGGGATAAGAACGAGGTTCCCGTTGAAGGTTTCCACCGGCTTTGGCCGATCACCGGGCTCCACCCTTGAGTACCTCATCGGATGCGCCTGCCGCCGCTCAAGGCCGGAATAGCTGATGGCTCCATCATCCGGGTCCCGGACAGCCCCCACGATCACCGCCTTCGGGTCTTCCTTCGTCAAGGCACAGAGGGTCTCGACCGCCCCCGGGTCCAGAACGACATCATCATTGAGCCACAGGTAATGGGTGGCTGTCGGACAGGCGGCAGCTGCTTGGCTGGCGGCCAGTCGAGTCCCCCCGGCCCAGTAGAGGTCGCCAGTGCCTTGGATCAGATTTGCCTCCGGCATGAATGTCTTGACCGCGTGTGAAGTGCCGTCGGTGCTTCCGTCGTCGACCAAAAACACCGTCAACCCACACCCATCTGGCCGCCTGGTCGCCTTAAGCGAAGCCAAACACCGGATCGTTGTTTCGCGGCGGTTATGAGCTGTGATGAGCACAGCAATGCTCAAACCATCGGCTCGGGATCTGGCTGCAGTCATCGCGCCGCTCGTGTTCTGGAAGGCCTGGATACCGCAGGGAGCCAGTCTGGAAGCACGCCTCGCGCCTCAAGCGTGGCCCCAGCAGCGCCCCGGCACAACACCAGCAGCCCGGCGGCAAAACCAACGCACACGAGAACACTCAGGAGCATGTAACCAACAGCATCGGCAGGCCTCCAGGAATCAGTCGCCTGGAGCAGCCCCAATACCCAAAGACCAGAACAGGCGAGAGCCGCTTGCAGATATGCGCGGCTGACCGACCGGGTCTTGACAAGCCTCAGCGCCGCGGCAGTTCGCATGTCAACCGCGTGCGCAGCCCCGTAGACCAGCCCCGCTCCGACAGCTGCCGTGACAGTGCTCTTGGTCACCGCGACGAGGACCACGAACACGGTCGCGATGGCCAGCGCCACGACCCTGCTGGCCACCAGAGCCTGGAATCGGCCCATTGCCTGAAGTCTGGAGACAAGAAGCCACTGCGGGGCGAGAGTGGACAGCAGGATCGGCAGAACACCCAGAAGCACGGTCGCCTCCACCCACTGGGAACCGAGGAGGACGGTCACCAAAGGAGTTGCCATGCCACTGATGGCCGCGAGCAGCAGGGCTGTAATAGCCGGCACGACAATCAACGTATCCGTGAACCGCCGCTCCTCACCGCCATCGGGATCGGTACTCCAACCCGAGAAAAGCGTTGACGTCACGGCCGCGGTAATTCCCTGGGCGGGAAGGTCGGCCATCAGCCATACGCGCGAGTAGATGCCCAGCCCTGCTGATGACACAAATCGCGAGACACTCCATGCCATCGCGTTGTAGGCCACATAATTGGTCAGGTTGAGACGCGTGGATGAGCGGACATACTCACCGTTGCTGATTCCACCCTTGAGGGTCGGGAGCACCAAAACCCGAACTCCGCCCAGCGCACAGCAGACGATAAGGATCACGGGCACAAGCACATTGGACGCAACCAGCCAAAGAGCGTCATGCGTCATCACAAACGGAATCAGGCCCAAGGCAGACGACCCAACCCCCGCAATCAGCAGGGCCCTCGCTGCCTTCCCATGCTCGTCTCTTCGCCTCAAGATCCCAAGACAGACAAGGGACAACGGGTGAACAGCTGCAACCAGCGCCCACCCCCTCACAAAACCTGCCGCACCCGGGTTGCCCCAGAGTGTGGCCCACGGCTCGGCAAGCAGCAAGAGAACCGCCGCCGCCAAAGCTCCGAGCAGACTTGCTCTCCCAACATAGGCGGCCTCGTCCCCAGCCCGCAGTTCCTCTCTGCGCTGAATTCCAACAGCCAGACCTGAGCCAAGAGCGAGGTAAACAACCCCCTCGGCCAACATCGCGGAGGAGTAGGAACCGATGACCGATGGCGTGAACAATCGGGATGTGACCGCCACATAGACAAGCGAGGCAACCGCGGAGGCAATCCATGCTCCAGCAGTGGCCGACACTGCTCGGCTGACTGCGACCGACCTCGCATTGCCCTTCTCTTCATCACCCATGACTTCAGCCATGAACCGGCCGAACGGAACCAGCCGGGGCCGGACGGGAGTCCCGGGCTGTGGTCTTGATCGGGACCTTCCCTCTGGCGGTTGCGTGCTCCGCAACCGTCCATCCCGCGCAGCTTCCGATCAAGAGCCAGTACCACCCTGGAAGTCCATAGGTATAGCCGTATGAGAGCGCCGCTGATCCGACAATCGCCGGCCAAAGCGCACTCCTTGACTTTGATGGTCGGAAGCAAGCGAGACAGATCACAGAGACTGTGGCCACCGTGCCAACGAGTCCAACGGTTTCCGTTGACCACACATAAACGCTATGCGCATAGAGCCCATTGAACCTTCCGATAACCGATACTGGAGTCGGCCCAAACATTCCTCCGAAGAGCCATTCGACCCCGGAGCGGGCAATCCCGAAAGACTCATCCCAGCGGCTGACCCGCCACTGGTAAGTCTTCTGGCTGGTGAGGGAAAGTCGCAGCGAAGGACTGCTGATCACGGCGGCGGCAAGTGCGACGAGACCCACGATCGCTGCAATCGCAGACCAAGCGATACGCGGAAGCACGAATCTTCCTGACCTAAGGAACATCGCCATCCAGCACACCGCCAGACTGACACCAGCAGCAAGCCAGACCGAGCGGACCTGGAGCACGCCAACCATGAGCACAAGGAACGCAGTCAAGGTGATGTTCGTGACAGACCGACGCCCAGGACCAAGCGCCGTTACCCACGCAGCCATCAGGACAATCAGCGCTGCTTGCGCTGCCAGCGGCCTCCCATTAAGCGCTTGTCCGTTGGACACAGTCAGGTCCACTGCCGACCCAAGACCATGAATACTGATCTCTGCAACGGCAAGAACGGAGGCCATGAGCCCCACTCCCACCAACCACCTCAAGTCTTTCCATTCCCAATCGCGCGGTCTGGTTGCACCCCAAGCAAATAGAGCGACCGCCAGAAGCCACTTGCGCCAATAGTTGATGGCGTGAGTAAGCCCTTCTGTCTGAGCGAAACAGGCAAGCCCCACGAGAACCATCGCCGTTATCCCCAGCAGCGCAAAAGCCAACCATGGGCCACCCCGAAAGCGCAAAGCCCCAACAGCAGCAGCGAACAGCGCCACAAGTGTGATCAGGTCCTCAATGTGGACCTCAACCCCACCAACCCTTCCGATCGTTCCTGTGTGCCCGATGTAGAAGGCACTGTCCAAAGCGACCTCCGGGGTCAGCGCAAAGTCGCGCGTCGCCTCGAACACCGTGAGAGCGAGAATCAGACCGAAGAAGGCGCCCTGTCGAGCAAGGGCGAGGAATGTCGCCCACCCCAAGCACACAGCTCCCGTGAGTACAACGAGAATTACTGCTGGCCCGTGCATCAGACCTCAGGACGTCAAACGACCTGCGGGTTCTCTCTTATCGCGGCGACTTCAGCATCAACCATGATCTCAGCCAACTGTGGCGTCAATGTGCGCGCCTTCCAGCCCAGCTCAGCCTCTACCTTGCTTGGATCGCCAATCAGCGATTCCGGCTCCGTTGGGCGCAGATAACGCTCGTCAAATTCAACATACTCCTGCCAGTCCAACCCGAGTCGACTGAAAGCTGCATCGGCGAATTCGCGGACAGTGTGCCCGACACCTGTTGCAACGACATAGTCCTCGGGTTCTTCAGCCTGGAGCATTAGCCACATTGCCTCGACATATTCGGGGGCGTAACCCCAATCCCGGACCGAATCAAGGTTTCCGAGATAGAGCTTCTCCTGAAGTCCGGCAGCGATCTTTGCGGCAGCTTTTGCGATCTTCCGAGTCACGAAGGTCTCGCCTCGACGCGGGCTCTCATGGTTGAACAGGATTCCCCCACAGGCAAACATTCCGTATGCCTCTCTGTAGTTCCTGGTCATCCAATGGCCATATGTCTTTGCTGCTGCGTAAGGGGACCGGGGAACGAGGGGTGTTTGCTCGCTCTGGGGTGGCGGGGACGCGCCGAACATCTCAGAACTGCTGGCTTGATAGAACCGGGCGTCACTGCCTGTCGCTCGTATTGCCTCCAACAGCCTTGTGACTCCGATGCCGGTTACGTCACCCGTAAATTGGGGCTCCTGAAACGACACGCCAACATGGCTCAGAGAGGCCAGATTGTAAACCTCGGTCGGCTGAATCTCCTTGATCAACGATGCCATCCGCGACCCGTCAGCAAGGTCCCCGAAATGCAGCGTCATTCCCAGGCCCTTGTCGTGAGGGTCGCTGTAAAGGTGGTCGATCCGCTCGGTTGAGAATGTGCTTGACCTTCTGACAATTCCGTGGACCTCGTAACCCTTCCCGAGTAGCAACTCAGCAAGGTAGGAGCCGTCTTGGCCGGTTATCCCCGTGATGATCGCGCGTTGCATGGAAAGCACTCTACCTCCGATCCCACGATGAGGTCGGGTACAGCTGGCTAGTTGGTGATCCCCGAGAGGATCTAGTCTACGTCGGGGAATATGAACGAAATACCAGAGCAACTCAACAAAGCGACCCGCATCTATGTTGCCGGCCACAACGGACTTGTCGGTTCAGCACTCTGGAGAGCACTGACAGCGGCTGGCTACAGCAACCTTGTCGGGAGATCATCGGCAGATCTGGACCTGCGGAATCGAGAGGCCACATCTGCATTTCTCTCCGCCGAGAAGCCAGAGCTGATTGTCGATGCGGCCGCGAGAGTGGGCGGAATTGCTGCCAACAATGCGAAGCCAGCTGAGTTCCTGAGCGACAACCTGCGGATTCAGCTGAATCTGATGGATGCAGCAGTTGAGTGCGGGGTCAAACGGTTCCTCTTCCTTGGCTCCTCCTGCGTCTACCCGAAATTCGCTCCACAGCCAATCACCGAGGACGCCCTTCTGACCGGGACACTTGAGCCAACAAATGATGCGTATGCGATCGCCAAAATAGCCGGAATCCTCCACATTCAGGCGATCCGTCGCGAGTTTGGACTTCATTACATCTCAGCAATGCCAACGAACCTTTACGGCCCGAACGACAACTTTGATCTTGAGACATCACATGTCCTCCCCGCGATGATCCGTCGATTCCATGAGGCAAAACTCGCTGAGGTTGAAAGCGTGACCCTCTGGGGCAGCGGCAGGCCTCGCCGGGAGTTCCTGCATGTGGACGATATGGCCGCGGCCTGTATTTCTCTGCTGGAGAACTATGACGCCCCTGAGCCCATCAACGTGGGCACTGGTGAGGACTCTTCGATCCTTGAGATAGCCGGACTTGTTGCAGATGTGGTCGGCTACCGGGGTCGGATCGACTGGAACCCGGAGATGCCCGACGGGACACCCCGCAAGCTCCTGGATGTAACGAAACTCAAAGCGCTCGGGTGGGAACCAAAGATCACACTGCGGGACGGCCTCAGTTCAACTTACGACTGGTACCTGCAAGAGGCAGATCCCAACGGCCAGACTGGATCAGAACTGCCGCGAGGTCAGAGCGGGAACTGAAGCCCGGGGCTGCGCGGATCGCGCTCAACGCCCTCAAGCAGTGAAGCCCGCTGCCACGCGGGAAGCTGCGTGCCAGCCTCGACTGAAGCTGGAGCTGTCTGACGCATGAACTGCTCAATCGAAGCTACGATCGCCGCCGCCTCATCCGGGGATGCATCCGGAATCACGATCTGCAGGTCTGAAGTTCCGCTCATGCTGAAGGTTCGCCCGCCTAGAGCGGAATGTTGCCGTGCTTGCGCTTCGGCCCCGGATCACGCTTCGTCATCAGCGCCTCGAGCTCGGTGATCAACCGCGGACGCGTCTCGTGCGGAATGATCACGTCGTCAACAAACCCGCGCTCTGCTGCGGAGTAAGGGTTGGCGAAGCGGGCCTTGTAATCGTCCATCAGCACCTGACGCCGCTCGTCAGGAGTAGGGCTTCCGGCGATGTCTCGGCGGTAGATGATGTTGACGGCGCCTTCAGCACCCATCACAGCAACCTCAGCCGTAGGCCATGCGACGGAAAAGTCAGCCGCAAGGTGCTTGGAGTTCATGACCACATAAGCGCCGCCGTAAGCCTTGCGGGTGATGACCGTCAACTTCGGAACGGTCGCCTCGGCAAATGCGTAAAGCAGCTTGGCTCCACGGCGGATGATTCCCTGCCATTCCTGCGTCGTGCCTGGGAGGAACCCAGGAACGTCCACGAGGGTCAGGATCGGAATATTGAATGCGTCGCAGGTTCGGACGAACCGGGCGGCCTTCTCAGATGAATCAATGTCAAGCACGCCAGCCATCTGGCTTGGCTGGTTGCCGACGATGCCAACGGGAATCCCGTTGAGGCGCGAGTACCCGCAGATGATGTTCTTTGCGAAGTGCTCATGCACCTCAAAGAACTCGCCGTCATCAACGATGTGTGCGACAACGTGGCGCATGTCGTAGGGCTTGTTGGGGTTGTCAGGAACAACCGAGTCAAGCTCAAGATCCATCCGGAGAGGATCATCAGTCGGCTGCACTCGTGGTGCCGCTTCAAGGTTGTTCTGAGGAAGGAACGACAAGAGGTAGCGAGCGTCTTCAAGGCAAGCGTCCTCGTCCTCACTGGCGAACTGGGCGACACCGGACTTGGTGTTGTGGGTCATCGCGCCGCCGAGGTCCTCGAAGGTGCAGTCCTCGCCCGTGACCGTCTTGATCACATCTGGGCCAGTGATGAACATGTGGCTCGTCTCCTTCACCATGAAGATGAAGTCGGTGATTGCGGGGCTGTACACGGCTCCGCCAGCGCATGGCCCCATGATCAGTGAGATCTGCGGCACGACGCCTGAGCAACGCACGTTACGAAGGAAAACATCTCCGTAGGAGCCAAGTGAGACAACTCCCTCCTGGATCCGGGCACCACCAGAGTCGTTGATTCCGACTACAGGGCAGCCGATCTTCTCGGCGAGGTCCATGACCTTGCACATCTTTTCACTCATTACCTCACCAAGCGAGCCACCTACAACCGTGAAGTCTTGGCTGAACACGCAGACGCGACGGCCTTCAATGGTGCCGTGGCCTGTGACTACCGCGTCACCCCATGGGCGGTTCTTCTGCATGTCGAAGTCGTAGGTGCGATGCCGCACGAAGGTGTCTGTCTCCACGAACGAACCCGGGTCGAGCAGCTTCTCAATGCGCTCCCTCGCTGTGAACTTGCCCTTTGCGTGCTGCTTCTCAACTGCCGCGGCGGAAGCAGAGTGGATCGCCTCATCGCGGAGTGAGGTGAGAAGGTCAAGCTTCTCTTCGTAAGTCTCGGGTGCCTTTTCGCGTGATGTCATGGTGATGGGATCCTATCGGGGAGGGGCTGGGGACAACCGGTCGCGCAACCCCGCTGGCCCTAAAACTCTGGGGCGTACGACCCGAACACGTCTCGCATTGCTGCGCATACCTCGCCGACAGTGCAGTGATCCCTCAAAGCTTCACGCAGGAATGGCAGAAGGTTGTCAGTGCCGCGAGCTGCAGTTCGGATGTCCTCAAGGCGAGTGGCGACCAGGCCCTGATCACGATTCTCCTTGAAGGCTGCGAGACGGGCGAGCTGCTCATCCTCGGACTTCTGGTCAACGCGGAGTGTGTCCGGAACCTGAAGCTCGTCGGTCACGTACTCGTTGACACCAACGACCACATCCTGCTTGATGCGGTAGCGCTCCTGATAGCCCCAAGCGGACTCTTCGATCTCGTTGGTGATGAAGCTGATCGCATTGACGGACCCGCCGAGCTCATCAACCTTGGTGATGAGCTCGGTTGCACGGGCTTCAATCTCATCGGTTAGTGACTCCACGTAATACGAGCCCGCGAATGGGTCCATTGTCTCCACCGCGCCGGCCTCGGCAGCAAGGATCTGCTGGGTGCGCAGAGCAATCCGAGCAGCTTCCTCTGTCGGGAGTGCGAGCGCCTCATCAAAACCATTGGTGTGCAGCGATTGAGTTCCGCCACATACGGCCGCAAATCCCTGCAGTGCAACTCGGGCAATGTTGTTCTCCGGCTGCTGCGCCGTCAAGGTCACTCCGCCCGTCTGCGTGTGGAAGCGGAGACGCATTGACCGCTCGTCCTCGGCTCCGAATCGATCACGCATGATGTGCGCCCACATCTTGCGGGCAGCCCGGAACTTGGCTACTTCCTGGAAAACATTGTTGTGACCGTTGAAGAAGAACGCCAGCCGTGGAGCAAACTCATCGACCTCCAGGCCCGCATCAAGGGCTGCCTGAACGTAGGCAATGCCATTGGAGAGCGTGAATGCGACTTCCTGAACTGCCGAGCAACCCTTTTCACGGAAGTGGTAGCCGCTGATGGAGATCGTGTTCCACTTGGGCACGTTCTCTTGGCAGTACTGGAAAAGGTCCGTCGTGAGGCGCATTGAACCCTCTGGCGGGTAGATGAAGTTCCCTCGAGCCATGTACTCCTTGAGCACATCATTCTGAGTCGTGCCACGCAGCTGCTCCGACGGAACTCCCTGCTCCTCGCCGACAAGCTGGTAGAGCAGCAGCAACACTGCCGCCGGCGCATTGATCGTCATCGAAGTTGAAACTTGGTCGAGTGGAATGCGATCGAACGCGATTCGCATGTCTTCCAGCGAATCAATCGCGACTCCGGTGCGGCCGACCTCGCCGAGGCAGCGGCCGTCATCAGAGTCAAGGCCAAGTTGGGTAGGGAGGTCGAAGGCCATGGAGAGGCCGGTTGACCCATTCTCGATCAGGAAGCGGTAGCGCTCGTTGCTCTCACGAGCGGTTGCATAACCGGCGTACTGGCGCATTGTCCAAAGCTGCTTGCGGTACATCTCGCCATAGACGCCACGGGTGAACGGGAACTCACCCGGGTTCCCGAGTTCCAGATCCTTCGGAAGGTCGGACTCGTCATAGATCTCCTTGATCTCAATTCCGGAGTCTGTGAAGCGTCGTGGATCGTCGGGACCGACGATTGGAGCAATTGTTCTGTTGTCTGAATCCTGAGTCATTGGGCAGGAGGGTACCGTTTGGGGCGTGATGATTAAGGTCAGACTGTTCGCCGGCTTGCGAGAGCGGGCTGGACAGGACGAAGTGGAGGTCGAACTGCCGGATGGTTCGACGACAACAGACCTGCTCGAATCCCTCTCCGATCTGGTCGCTGAAACACGCTGTGTCGTGGCAGTAAACCGCCAGTACACGGGCCCTGGAGTCGTTCTGTCTCAGGGCGACGAGGTTGCGCTGGTCCCACCGGTATCGGGTGGTTCAGGACCGTGGATCCATGTCGGGCCGGAGCCAATTGACCAGCAGGCTCTCGCCGAGAAAGTCGGAGATCCTGGCGCAGGGGCAATAGTCACATTCATCGGAGTGACACGCGAGGTCGAACGGCTCGACTACGAGGCCTACGCAGAAATGGCACGCGAACGGATCAGGGAGATATGCGACCAGGCCAAGGTTGCCCATGGACTCCTCGGGGTCGCAGCAGCTCATCGGACTGGAGCTGTGCCGCTCGGTGAGGCCTCAGTTGGGATAGCTGTCTCTGGCGCTCATCGGGGAGAGGCTTTCGCCGGGGCCCGTGACGTGATTGACCGCATCAAGGACGAGGCTCCAATCTGGAAGGTCGAAGTTGACGGCGCAGACCGCCGCCGGGTTGACGGAAACCTTCCCTCCGCTGACTGAACCTTCAGACACGCAAGCAGCACGCATGCGTTCACTGCGAGGAGTTGAGGCAGTTCCCCTCTATCTTTTCAACCAATGGCTACCTCACTCGTAACCGGAGGCGCAGGATTCCTCGGGTCCCACCTCTGCGAAACCCTCCTTGCCCAAGGCGAGAAGGTCATCTGCGTTGACAACCTCGAAACCGGATCCCTGTCCAACATCGAGCATCTCCACGATTCAGCCTTCGTCCACATCAACATGGACATCACCAAGCCGTTCTTTGTGGACGAGCCAGTTGACTCGGTCTACCACCTCGCATCACCTGCAAGCCCGATTGACTACTTGAGGCTTCCCCTCCACACGCTCAAGGTCGGCTCGTACGGAACCCACAATGCGATCGGTCTTGCCAAGCACAAGCGAGCCCGATTCCTGCTCGCGTCAACTTCAGAGGTCTATGGCGATCCACTTGAGCACCCTCAGAAGGAGACTTACTGGGGCAATGTGAACCCAATTGGCCCGCGTGGCGTTTACGACGAGGCAAAGCGCTATGCCGAAGCACTGACAATGGCGTACCACCGTCAGCAGGGCGTGGATACGGCGATCGTCCGAATCTTCAATACCTACGGAACCCGCATGCGAGCCCATGATGGACGTGCGATCCCAACTTTCCTCAGGCAAGCACTCCTGAACCAACCGATCAGCGTGTTCGGCGATGGCAGTCAAACCCGGTCTTTCTGCTTCGTTGAGGACCTGATCCGCGGAATCATCGCCCTGTCAAAGTCAGGCGAACACCACCCAGTCAACATCGGTAATCCGGATGAGTTCACTCTGCTCGAGGCAGCCGAGATGATCCGTCGTATTACGGGCACAACTGCCGAGCTCGTCTTTGAGCCGCTCCCTACCGATGATCCACAGGTCCGCAAGCCCGACATCACCCGGGCTAAAGAGTTGCTCAACTGGGGTCCCACAACGGGCCTCGAAGAAGGTCTCCGCAGGACGATTGCCGAGTCCGGCGACGGTCGCCTGACCGGCAACTTCTAGACCGGCGCGAGTCAAAGTTCTGAAGGTTTCAGTTCCCGGTTGCACCGAAGTGCCCCGGACCGCTACTTTCCCTAGTCCTCGGAGTTCTAGAGGGGGAGACATATGAGGATTGATGAACAGAGTTCTGCTCCATTGAAACCAGGCAAGCGGCCGGGAGCTTCAGTGACGCAAAAAACTCGTGTGCCCTCAAGGCGCGAGTCGCATGAACCAGCTGATGGCGCGGCCAAGGCAGCAAGCAGCAAGGTGACTCCGGCCCGGGACGTTCGCGCGACCACCCCGACATTCGTGCGGAGGGTGCTTCGGACAAGCACGCTAAGGGCATCACTTCGCATCATCACGCTGCTGGCATGCGACTACCTCGGCCTTGCCATCGCTCTGGTTGGATGGCTCTCAGCCAAGGCATGGCTGAAGGGCAACTTCGATGAGGCGCTCGTCCGGAGCCAAGTTGACTCCTACCTGACCTTTGCTTTCTTCGTCACTGTCCTGCTCTTCGCGCGACACGATCTTTACAAGGAACGCATACATCGCCCGGGCCTGCCTGGCATTGCAACGGCACTATCCCAAGCGACAATCATCGCGCTTGTGTTCGCGCTTGCCAACGGCGCCAAGTACCACTCGTACTCCGTATTCATTGGCACCCTTGTTTGCGCAATCGTCACAATCACTGCGCTGCGCTCAGGGCACGATCGGGTCACCGCAAGGCTCACTGCGGCGGCAGGAATCAAGCGCCGGGCGCTGGTTGTTGGGACAGGCGACCATGCCAAGTCAGTCGCTGCAACGGTCGCCGACACCGTGAGATGGCCGGTCGAGATAGTTGGCGGAGTCACCGCACCCGAGGATCTCTCAGCGAGGCTCAAAGCTGGCGGGATCGACGAAGTGATCATCGCTGATCCTGACTTTCCTCAGGAGCAGGTTGTTGACTTGGCTGAGCGTTGCCACCGCCGAGGCATCGAAGTCCATGTGGCTCCAACCACCATGGAGATCCTTCTCCAGCGCGGAGAGTTTCGGCCCGGAATGGCCGTTCCGCTTTTCACACTGACCCCTCCCGTCTTTGAGGGTGTCGATTTTGCAATCAAGCGTGTGTTCGACATTCTCGGCTCAGGTCTCTTGTTGATCCTGCTCAGTCCCGTGCTGCTTGTCAGCGCAATCGCGATCAAGCTCTCGTCCCGCGGGCCTCTTATCTATCGCTCGATGCGTCCTGGCATTGGGGAAACCACATTTGCGTGCCTCAAGTTCCGAACCATGCGCGTGGACGCTGATGCCCGCATGGCAGACCTTGAACGCTTCAACGAGGCAAGCGGAGCTCTCTTCAAGATGCGTAAGGACCCGCGTGTTACAGCCGTCGGGAACATGCTTCGCAGGTTCTCAATAGATGAGCTTCCACAGCTTTGGAACGTCCTGCGTGGAGAGATGAG
>JAPLCH010000236.1 GCA_026392325.1 Solirubrobacterales bacterium
ATCTCTTTAAGAGAGTAAGACTCCTGGTAGACCACCAGGTTGATAGGCCGGATCTGGAAGGGCGGTGACGCCTGTAGGAGACCGGTACTAATTAGTCGAGGGCTTGACGGATACCTAGTGGTACCCGTTCATTGGCACTGTGTAGTTCTGAGGGTCCGCCTGCGGGCGGTCTTGACAATTTTCCGGTGGCCATGGCGAGAGGGAAACACCTCTTCCCATTCCGAACAGAGCAGTTAAGCCTCTCTGCGCCGATGGTACTTGGCCCTCACGGGCCTGGGAGAGTAGGTCGCCGCCGGTTTCTTCATATCAACGACCACCCATGAGGTGGTCGTTGTCGTTCTCCCACGTCTAGCTCCGAGCGCTGAGCGTCTCTGTGTCGTTGGCACTTGGAAGTACACGGAACTGAGCGCTGGTGGGCGGCTCCGTTCTCGAAAGGAGTAGATTGGAACAGGTGGATTCCCCTAACGCACGATTCCCGCTACTCGATGGAATGCGGGCACTTGCGGCAACTCTGGTCTTCAGCTTTCACGCCTGGTTCTTTTTAGGTTGCGTCGACCTAGGAGAAGCCGTCCACACTCTTGGCGTGACTGAAATGCGAGACCTAAATGCCGCTTTTGCCCATTTGGGAGAGGTCGGAGTGGCGGCGTTCTACCTGATTTCCGCATTCCTCCTCTATAGGCCCTTCGCCCGAGCCTCATTGAGAGACGGCCCTTTACCCCCACTCGGTCCGTATGTCATTAAGCGAGCTTTCCGAATACTTCCCGCCTACTGGGCTGCGGTCACCCTGATCGGACTGCTGGATCCTGGAACAAATGTCTTCAGCTGGCACGGCTTGATCAATCAGTATCTATTTGGGTCCCTCTATACATCAGGGGGGCTCATCCGAGGTTCGAACACTTATATGGCAAGCTGGACCATTGCCGTCGAGGTAAGTTTCTATGTGTTCCTTCCGGTCTGGGCTGCGGCGGTCAAAAGCGTTAGACGGGTTGTTCACCGACCCTTAGCGGTCGAGCTTTATGGACTCGCCGGCCTGGGTCTAATTGGAGTGGCTTGGAAGCTGGTCGCGGCGCAACAGATCTCCGGCAAAGACTGGTTTGGGTCCACGTTTGCTGTCCTGCCGGCAAGCATCGACGTTTTTGCGGTCGGAATGCTGCTGGCAGTACTCAGCGTTCGGGCTGAGGCGAGAGGGACAGGGTTCATTGTCGCGACAAGGCAATGGGCCTACTGGAGTTGGCTGCTGGCCTTGATTCTCTACATTCTGATGTGTTGGACCGTTGACGCCCGAGGTCCGTTCTCGGGGGCGCTCAACGCTCAGGCTCTGGGAACAGGGTTTTTGAAAATCCCCATTGCGCTGCTCCTCGTGCTGCCAGCGGTTTCCTCAATGCCCCAAGACTCACTCATTGGAATGGGGCTTTCCAGCCGGCTTGTGGTTTGGATTGGGATGGTGTCCTATGGGCTTTACCTGTGGCATGTCTGGGTCATCGAACATCTGGCTGCGTGGGGAAGCGGGGGAGTGTTCCCACCCCTGGACCATCGAGTGGTGGAGCTATTTCCGCTCAACGCGAGCATTGCCTACATCCTGACCCTTGGGATTGCTGCGCTGAGTTGGTACGGGCTCGAAAGGCGGACGCTTGGTTATGGGCATGCCCTATCTGCGCGGCTTGGCCAGACGCCGCGAGCTAAACAGGCCTCTTGAGCTTGCCCAACCTAGAAGGATGGGGCTCTAAGCGGCCAGCCAAGGGAGCCGTGCAAGGCTGCAATGGCCGCGACGGCACTCCAGGCCGCCGCGACTCTGCAGGCCGCAACCGACGAAGCGGTTGACGGTGCGGATGCTCCAAGGCAGATCGAGTCTCCCGATCGATCTGCGCTGCCGTGGCCCTGTCGCCGATATGGGCTGACGGGTTAATTGCCTTGAGCAGTGATACGAACATGTGTTCGAATGTACGCAACCGGTCGGACGGGCTGCAAGCTGGTGTGCAGAGGATCTCGGAATTGCCCGCAAACACTGGGCATCGCGAGGGCTATGCAATTTTCGGGTGGGGAGTCTGAAGTGAGCGGCGGCCCGCTGGTACGCTCCATTGGGTCGACCAGAGTCGGCCATTTAGGAAGCGAATTGGTTAATGCAGAAGTTCATTATTGAAGGCGGCGTTCCCCTTTCAGGGACCGTAATTCCAGCAGGTAACAAGAACGGCGCCCTTCCGATCCTTGCCGCTGCGCTTCTTACGGAGGAGCCAGTGACGATTCGTAATGTTCCGGCTATAGCTGACACGGCAACGATGATTGACCTTCTTGAGGCGTTGGGCCTCTCAGTAGACAGACAAGGAGATGGTGTCGTTGTTCTCTGCGCCTCCGGGGTTCGTGCAGGGGTGGTGGACCGTGAGCTGTCGGAACGGATACGAGCGTCCTTTCTTCTCGCAGGACCACTCCTCGCCCGTTTTGGAACAGCGACCATGCCGCCTCCAGGAGGCGATGTAATCGGACGCAGGCGACTCGACCCACACCTTGATGCCTTCCGATCACTTGGCGCTGTAGTCGAGCATGGTCGGGACATCGTCATCACGGCACCAAACGGGTTGGTTGCCGCAGACATTCTCATGGATGAGCCTTCGGTTATGGGAACGGAGAATGCTCTGCTTGCAGCTGCACTGACTCCGGGGACAACAGTGATTCGGAATGCCGCGAGTGAGCCTCATTGTCAGGACCTGGCACGGATGCTTATTGCGATGGGCAGTGAGGTAGAGGGGATTGGCTCCAATGTGCTGACCGTGACAGGCAAGGAGAAGCTCTCCGGCTGCGATTACACCATTGCCCCGGATCACATTGAGATCGGCTCCTTCATGGCGCTTGCCGGTGTTACCGGCGGAGAGATGCTCATCAAAGACGTGGTCGCTGATGATCTGCGCATGATTCGGATGGTCTTTGAGCGGCTCGGGTTGAAGAGCGAACTCCGAGGAGTTGACATCTTCGTCCCAGGTGGCCAAGAACTCGTTATCCAGGATGATTGGGGCGGCTACCAGCCAAAGGTTGAAGACGGCCCATGGCCCGC
>JAPLCH010000073.1:0-7701 GCA_026392325.1 Solirubrobacterales bacterium
CAGCAGCGTAGCTCATTGGGGACACGGTAGAACAATTAGTTCTACAACTCTGCCGCGAACTATCTCATGATTGCGCCCGCAAAGTGGAAGAACTGCGGAGGCAACCTCGCCTGCCGGGCCTCTGTGCGGTAGAAACAAGGCAGGGGAATTTCCCTATACCAACCGGAGGTAGCGACATGCCAACTTTCATCATGCTTTCCAAGCTCACGCCAGAAGGCGTTCAGACGGTCAAGAGCAACCCGCAGCGCATCAAGGAAGTCAACGCCGAAATCGAAGCCCTTGGCGCAACCGTCACCGCCCAGTGGGCAGTTCTCGGGCGCTACGACTTTGTGAACATTGTCGAAGCCCCTGATGAGACGACCATGGCCCGCATCTCGCTTGAGCTCGGCTCGCGCGGTACAGCTTCCTACGAGACTCTCTCGGGCATTCCAATTGACGACTTCATCTCGTCGATCTAGTTAGAGGGGCCTTCGAGCGGGTGCGCTTGCACCCGCTTTGCGAAGACCGGTAAAGAACAGGACGCACTTCCGTTGAGGAATTAAGCAGATCGCCCCTGCTCGGACCTGGCCGTGCCACTCTGTTCCAATTGGAACCAGGACGGTGCAGCCAGGCTATTATGCAGGTATGAAGCGCACAACTATCGCAATTACTGACGAATTGGCGATGGCCCTTGAGGCTGAAGCTCAGCGCCGTGGAGAATCCGTGTCAGCCATCGTCCGGCAGGCACTGGAAGAGCACCTGCCCGCAAGCGGGCGGAACCGTCGGGAGCTTCCGTTTGCAGCAGTTGGATCCAGTGGCGACAGCCCAAGCGATATGGCCTCGAACGTCGACGAATATCTCGAAAAGTACGGTTACGGTGAACCTCGCGGTACTTGACACAGGCCCGCTCGTGGCAGTAGCGGACACAGATGATGCGCGGCATTCGGAATGCCTGGAAGTGCTTTCGCGAAGCGACCTGATTCCTGTTATTCCAGGAATGGCACTTGGGGAGGCCTCCTATCTCATCGGAAAGAAGCTTGGCGCTGCAGCAGAAGCCAAGTTCCTCGCCGGAGTAGCGATCTTTCGGGTTGACGCACCAATGCCCGATGACCTCGCGCGCATGGCCGAGCTTGTGGAGCAATATTCCGACTTCCCACTTGGCGGCACTGACGCTTCAGTAGTCGCTCTTGCCGAAAGGCTCAACGTGACGAAGATCGTGACACTTGACCACAGGCACTTCGGGGCGATCAAGCCCAAGCATGTCAACTCGTTTGAGCTATTGCCTTGACCGTCACCACTCACCTCCGAACCGCCTGATCCGATAGAACCAACATGAGAAATGCAAGGCCAATGAGAGGAGCGGCACGATGCCGAAGGTTCTAGTTGCCGGTGGCGGCGGTCGTGAGCACGCGATCATCCGCGCGCTACTGCGCTCACCCAGCAAGCCGGAAATTATCTGCGCTCCTGGCAACGCCGGGATTGCCGCGGACGTTGAAGTCGTGGACATTGCCGCCGACGACGTTCAGGGACTCGTGACATTTGCCAAAGAGCGCGAGTGTGACCTTGTAGTCGCTGGGCCGGAGGCGCCACTTGTCGCAGGGCTTGTTGACGCCTGCCACGACGCTGGCATCCCATGCTTTGGTCCCGTTCAGGAGGCAGCCCGACTTGAGGCTTCCAAGGCGCACTGCAAGGAAGTGATGATCGCCGCCGGCGTCCCAACCGCAGCCCATGCGGAAGTGCGCACCGTTGAAGACGGCATGGCTGCGATAACGGGCTACCCGACAGTCATCAAGGACGACGGGCTCGCCGCAGGCAAAGGCGTTGTGATCGCCCAGAACGAGGCTGAGGCCCGTGAGGCCCTGACCGCGTTTCTCGTGGACCGGATCCACGGTGGTGACCTGGTTGTTGTTGAGGAGTTCCTTGACGGAGACGAACTCTCACTGTTGGCAATCTGCGACGGCGACACGGCGATTCCGCTGGCGCCAGCACGTGACTTCAAGCGCATTGGTGACGGCGACGCTGGCCCCAACACTGGTGGCATGGGCGCGTTCTCACCCGTCCCAGGCTTTGGCCTTGAAGAAGCCGAGCGGCTTGTCAAGGAAGTGCACCAGCCTGTTCTGGAAGAGATGAAGCGTCGCGGCGCTCCGTTCCACGGAATCCTTTACGCGGGCCTGATGATCAGCCCCAAGGGAACCAAAGTCCTCGAGTTCAACGTTCGGTTTGGTGACCCTGAGACGCAGGCTGTTCTGCCGCGCCTCAAGAGCGACCTTTACGACCTGATGCTCCGCTCCACCCGCCGCGGCGGGCTTGAAGGCGCAAAGCTGCACTGGGATGAGCGCACCTCAGTCGCTGTCGTCATGGCATCCGCCGGCTACCCCGAGTCGTCGCGATCCGGTGACGTGATCAGCGGCCTTGAAAGCCTTCCCGAAGGAGTTGAGGCAATCCACGCGGGAACGGCCTTTGACCCTGACGGAAACACTGTGACCGCTGGCGGCCGCGTTCTGGCCGTGTTGGGCATGGGTGAGCGCCCTGCTGACGCCCGCCGTGCTGCCTATGCTGGGGTCCAGACCGTGACCTTCCAAGGCAGCCAGAATCGCACTGACATTGCCGCCCAGATCGCAGGAGACGAATGACCCCTTCAGACGACACTCAAGCCGTTGCCGACGTAACCGCAGAAGTCGAAGCTGCACTCGCCGACTTCAAATCTGATGGGCCACTGGTTGGAATCATCATGGGCAGCGAGAGCGACCTTCCCATCATGGAAAAGGCAGCCAAGGAGCTGACAGAGCGTGGGATCAGCAGCGAGATCAAAGTTTCCAGCGCACACCGCAACCCGGACGATGTCGCCGAATACGCAAAGACCGCGCGCGCCCGTGGACTCAAGGTCATCATCGCTGGAGCTGGCCTTGCCGCAGCTTTGCCAGGCGTCGTCGCAGCACACACGGACCTTCCAGTCATTGGCGTTCCACTGACAAGCGCAATGACCGTTGCCGGTGGACTTGACGCACTGCTTTCAATTGTCCAGATGCCACCAGGTGTTCCAGTCGCAACCGTTGGCGTGGATAACCCGCGTAACGCAGCAGCGCTGGCCGAGCGCATCATCAACGCCTGATGATTGACCGCTACACACGCGCGGAGATGGGCGCCCTCTGGACTGACGAGGCCCGGATGGAAGCGTGGCGTAAGGTTGAAGTGGCTTGCGCCGAGGAGGTCGAAGGCCCAACCGAAGCCGACCTTGACGCAATCCGCGCAGCGACGTTCACAGTTGAAGAGGTTCTTGAACGCGAGAAGACAACTGACCACGATGTGGCCGCATTCGTCGACACGCTTGGAGCCAGCGCTGGCGACTCCGGACGCTGGATCCATTACGGCCTGACCAGCAGCGACGTGCTTGACACGGCCGTTGCCCTGCAGATCAAGGCTGCTGGGGAAATCATCGTCCCCGCCCAGGCAAAGCTGGTCAAAGCACTCGTTGCCCGCGCGCGTGAGCATGTGGACACGATCTGCGTTGGCCGCACACACGGCGTTCACGCCGAGCCGACAACCTTTGGCATCAAACTCGCCGGATTCGCATTTGAAGCCCAGCGCAACCTTGAAAGGCTTGATCGCGCGTTTGCTCAGGCTGCAACGGGCGCGATCAGTGGCGCTGTTGGAACACACCAGGCGCTCGGCCCAGACTTTGAGCGCCGCGTACTCGAGCGCCTCGGGATTCCGTCTGAGCCAGTTTCAACCCAAGTCGTTCCGCGTGATCGCCACGCAGAATTGCTGAACGCGATCGCCTTGGCCGGAGCCGGCATTGAACGCTTTGCAGTTGAAGTCCGCCACCTGCAGCGCACAGAAGTGGGCGAGGCATCAGAGCCATTCGCCAAGGGCAAGCAGAAGGGTTCGTCCGCAATGCCGCACAAGCGCAACCCGATCAAGTCAGAGAACCTGACGGGCCTTGCACGCCTCTTGCGCGGCTACTCGGTTGCTGCCATGGAGAACGTTGCCCTCTGGCATGAGCGCGACATTTCCCACAGTGCTCCCGAGCGCGTGATTCTGCCCGACGCGACGATCCTGCTTGACCTGATGCTCTTCCGCGTGACATCCCTCGTGGAGGGACTTGTAGTGAACGAAGAACGGATGAAGGAAAACCTTGAGCTCACATACGGCGCGCTCTTCTCACAACGCCTGCTGCTTGCACTCGTTGAGTCAGGCTCCTCACGCGATGATGCCTACCGCACCGCGCAGCTTCTGGCACAGCAAGCCTGGGATACGCGCACACCGCTGCGCGGACTTGTTGAGGCAGAAGGATTGGGACTGGACCTAGACACCATCTTCGACGCAGAGGCTTTCGTGCAACACCGGGCGGAGCTCGTCTCGCGCCTTGACTCGATCGGCTGACCAGATGCCGGCCTTGCCGGAGTCAAACGGGGAGACGGTCATGCCCGTGTTCAGCGATGAGCTGGAAAAGTGGCTGGGCTCTGACAAGCCAAAGACGCTCGCTGGACTTGAGGATGTGCTCGAAAAGCGCAGCTTTGCGGTCCTGATCCTTTTCCTGATGTCGGTGCCAGCACTGCCGCTCCCAACAGGCGGCGTGACACATGTTTTCGAAGTGATCACGATTCTGCTCGGCTTGCAGATGGTCATTGGCCTGCGGGCCATCTGGCTGCCGGCGAAATGGCGTCAGCGTGAGCTGGGTGAGGCCACGACGGGGAAGGCCCTGCCGTTCATCGTCAGGCGCGTGCGGTGGTTTGAGAAGCGCTCAAAGCCCCGTGGCCAGCAGATGCTGCAGTCTCATTGGTTCTCCCGCGTGACAGGGGCTGTAGTCATCGCTTTCTCAGCAGGAGCCATGTTTGCGCCGCCCTTTAGTGGACTGGACACGCTGCCAGCGCTTGGCGCTGTTGTGCTCTGCCTTGGAGTGATTCTGGGCGACCTGTTCGTCTACTGCGCGGGCATCCTGATTGGGGTTGGTGGCATCAGCTTGGTGCTGTTCTTTGGTGCCGCTGTCGTCCACGCCGTGAAGATGCTCTTTCAATAAGCGGTTTGACCACCCCGCACAGAGCGGAAATCGGGAAAAAGCACTTCCGAACGCATTGGTAATGTCGCAGCAGTGACCGCACTCGCAGACCTCTCGCTGATTTCGTCAGGCAAGGTCCGCGACATCTATGCGGTGGGCGACGACAAACTGCTGCTCGTCGCAAGCGATCGGGTGTCCACATTCGATGCCGTTCATCCGAATGAGATCTCCAGCAAGGGCGCTGTTTTGACAGCCATTTCGAACTTCTGGTTTGACCGCATTGCCGGCCTTGTTCCAAACCACACCGTGTCTGTCACGGAAGGTGTCCCAGCTGAGGTTCGCGGTAGTGCAGTCCTGGTCCGAAAGCTGGAAATGCTCCCCGTGGAATGTGTGGTCCGTGGCTACCTGGCCGGGTCCGGTTGGGCTGAGTACCAAGAGAGCGGCACCGTTTGTGGCGTGCCACTCCCGGAAGGACTTCAAGAGTCGTCACAGCTGCCAGAGCCGATCTTCACGCCAGCCACCAAGGCTGAAGTGGGCGATCACGACGAGAACATTGACTTTGACACCGCCTGCGGTGTAGTCGGTGACCGGGACCTGATGACCCGCGTGCGCGACCTTTCAATCGAGATCTACAAGCAGGGCGCCGAGTACGCCCGGTCTCGCGGAATCATCCTCGCCGACACCAAGTTTGAGTTTGGTGAGGATGAGGACGGCGTGCTCACGATTGGCGACGAGGTCCTCACCCCGGACTCCTCCCGCTTCTGGCCGGCCGACCAATACGAACCCGGCAAGGGACAGCCAAGCTTCGACAAGCAGATCGTCCGCGACTGGGCCGTCTCAACTGGCTGGGACAAGACTCCACCAGCACCGGAAATTCCCGCCGAAATCGTCAACGCAACCCGCGCCCGTTACCTCGAGGCGTACGAACTCCTGACCGGAGAGCCACTTGAATCGTGGCTGGAGAGGACTGCCGCATGAAAGCCCGTGTACTCATCCGTCCCAAGCAGGGGATCCTGGACCCACAGGGTCAGACGGTCGAGCGTGCACTTCCAGCGCTTGGCTTTGAAGGCATCACCGACGTTCACATTGGCCGCCTTGTTGAGCTTGAGGTAAGCGACCCTTCTCAGCTGGAAGCTCTTTGCGAAAAGCTGCTTGCCAACACGCTGATCGAAGACTTCGAAATTCAGTTGGAAGAGGACTGACCTTTGTCCCTCCGCGTCGGAGTTGTTCGCTTTCCAGGTTCGTGTGACGAAACGGACGCGCTTGACGCCTGCGCGATGGTCACCGATGCAGAGCTCCTCTGGCACGGGCGCACAGACCTTGATGGCGTTGACGCAGTCGTGGTTCCCGGAGGCTTCTCTTACGGTGACTACCTTCGCCCCGGGGCAATCGCGCGCTTTTCGCCCGTGATGAAGGCAGTAGCCGACTTTGCAGCTGAGGGCGGCCCTGTGCTCGGCATCTGCAACGGATTTCAGGTGCTCTGCGAGGCGGGACTCCTGCCAGGCGCCCTCCTTACCAACAGCGGCTTGCGGTTCCTCTGCAAGCAGGTTGACATCATTGTTGAGAACCCGAGTACTCCATGGACGGCAGCCTGCGAGGCGGGAGAGCGACTCTCGATTCCCGTCAAGCACATGAGTGGACGCTGGCATGCCGATGAGGCGACAGTGGCTCAACTCGAAGCCGATGGGCGCATTGCTTTCCGTTACGCACCGGGCGACAACCCGAACGGCTCAACTGCTGATGTTGCAGGCGTCTGCAATGAAGCCGGAAATGTCGTCGGCCTGATGCCACACCCTGAGCACGCCGTTGACGTCCTGACCGGCTCGGCAGATGGACTCAAACTCTTCGCATCGATCCTCAAGGGAGGCGACCGTGTCGGCGCAGCCAACTGACTCCGTGCCCGGCAAGGGTCGCGCAGTCGAGCTCGGATTGACCGAGCCAGAGTACGACCAGATTGTTGCGCTTATCGACCGTGAGCCAAACGAAGTTGAGCTCGCCATGTACTCCCTCCTCTGGAGCGAGCACTGCGCGTACAAGCATTCAAAGAAGGTCCTCCGTCGTCTGCCAACGGAGGGCGATCGCCTGCTGCTGGGCGTTGGCGAAAATGCGGGCGCGGTTGAAGTTTCAGGACTCGCGATTGCGTTCAAGGTTGAGTCCCACAACCACCCGAGCGCTGTTGAGCCGTTCCAAGGAGCGGCCACAGGTGTTGGCGGAATTCTCCGCGATGTAATCGCCTTGGGAGCACGCCCGATCGCAATGCTCAACTCGCTCCGTTTTGGCCACCCGTCATCAGAGCGCTCCCGCTGGCTCCTTGACCGTGCAGTAGCGGGAATCGGGCACTACGGCAACTCAATCGGTGTTCCAACCGTTGGCGGCGAAATTCACTTTGACCCTTCCTATGAGTCCAACTGCCTGATCAACGCGATGTGCGTTGGCATTGCGGACCCGAACGCCCTGATGCGCTGTGCTGCAACAGGTGTTGGGAACCGCGTGATCCTGTTTGGCGCATTGACTGGCCGCGATGGAATTGGCGGAGCAAGTGTTCTCGCAAGCGCAGAACTTGGTGATGACGATGCGGACAAGCGTCCAACCGTTCAGATCGGCGACCCCTTCGCTGAAAAGAAGGTGCTCGAAGCTTGCCTTGACCTGATTGACGCGGACCTGCTCGTCGCACTCCAAGACCTTGGAGCTGCCGGCCTCACCTCCTCCGCTTCGGAGATGGC
>JAPLCH010000073.1:7747-9138 GCA_026392325.1 Solirubrobacterales bacterium
CGGAGATGGCAGCACAGGGTGGAGTAGGGCTTGACATTGACGTCGCAAAGGTTCCACTGCGTGAGCAGGGAATGGAACCGTTCGAGATCATGGTCAGTGAATCTCAGGAGCGCATGCTGGCGGTTGTTGAACCGTCAAAGGTGGCAGCCGTGCTTGAGGTCTGTGAGCGCTGGGAGCTGCTTGCAAATGACATTGGCGAAGTCACCGAAGGTGACCGGATGCGGATTCTTGTCGGCGATGAGGTTGTCGGAGACATTCCCGTCACCACACTTGTGGACGACTGCCCCCTCTATGACTTGGCACCAGCAGCGCCCGAAGCTGGCCTCTATCCCGGACCTCCAGCAGATCTTCCGGAGCAGGCCGATCACGCTGAAACCCTCATTGAACTTCTCAAGGGCGCAAACCTTGCCTCCCGCCGGCCGGTTTTCCAGCAGTACGACCAGATCGTCCAAGCCCGCACAGTCCGCCGTCCAGATGAGGCCGATGCGGCCGTCCTCGCACTTCCAGCCGGCGACGACGGTGTCCGCCCAGCCATTGCAGTGTCAATTGATGGCAACGGACGAAGGGTCGCCGCTGATCCGAAGGGCGGTGCGCTCGAATCCGTTCTGGAATGTGCAGCTAACCTCGCTTGCACGGGAGCGGAAGCTCTTGGCTTGACCAACTGCCTCAACTTCGGAAACCCTGAAAAGCCCCATGTTGCCTGGCAGCTGATCAACGCAGTTGAGGGAATCGCACAAGGCTGCGAGGCGCTCAACATCCCCGTGGTTGGCGGCAACGTTTCCCTTTACAACGAGGGTCCTGATGGTCCAATCCTGCCAACGCCAGTCGTTGGAATGGTCGGCGAAATGCCGGACGCAACCAAGACTTCCCACAGTGGTTTTGTTGCCGACGGTCACGTCATTGCGCTCGTCGGCCCGACGAAGCCAAGCCTCGTCGCGTCAGAACTTGCTGCCCGACGCGGAAAGGCCCCAGAAGGGTCACTTCCGGAGCTTGACCTTCCCGCCGTTCTTGCAGCCCATGCAGCGGTCCGAGATGGCGTCCGCAGCGGCGCCATTGTCACCGCTCACGATGTGAGCGAGGGTGGACTTGGTGTCTCTCTCGCAGAGTGCACTGCGATGGCCGGCATCGGCTGCGATGTGACCGTCCCCGTCTTCTCTGACGAGGCGTTGTTTGGTGAAGCACCCGGACAGACTTTTGTAATCGCTGGGGAAGAGTCCGCGATTGCGACTGTCCCAGGGGCAACAGTGATTGGCCGGACCGGCGGACGCGACCTTGTGCTCGCAGATGCTGATGGGGAGCACTTTTCAATCCCAGTCGCTGAGATCCGCGAGGCGCGCGATGGTGGGTTGAAGGTTTACCTGCCATGACATTGGTTGCTAGGCTCGTACTTC
>JAPLCH010000090.1:0-3063 GCA_026392325.1 Solirubrobacterales bacterium
ACGCCGTCGGATGCGGTCATCTTCTTCGGCGAGGCCGGAGTAGGAATGTCCAACGAGGCGAGTCGATCCAGCAGCATCTCCACAGCTTCCGCCTCTGGTCGCTCGTGAACACGGTGCAGAGCCGAAGCCCGCTTGGCAACAAGCTGTTTTGCAACCTGAGAGTTGGCAGCGACCATGAGCATCTCGATAAGGCGGTGACTTTCCGTCTGCTCAACCATGCGCCAGCCGGAAACATTGCCCTCATCATCAAAAGTGAATTCAGGCTCGGGGCGATCAAGAGCCAAACCGTGGTTCTCTGCGCGCTGGGCCGCAAGCGCGAGCGAGACAGCTCGGGCCGCTTCCAAAGGCTTGGCCCATGGCTCACGGGCGACGACTTCGCCCAAGAGAATCCGGTCAACCTCGTCGTAGTCCAGCCGCTCGTCCGACCTGATGATCGTTCGCTGGACCTCACTCTCCACACAGTCGGCCCCATCAAAGTCCATCCGGACGGTGACGGCGAGACGATCCTCCCCGGGCACCAGTGAACAAGCACCGCTGCTCAAAGAGTGCGGAAGCATCGGTTCGACTGCCCCAGGGACATAAACGCTTGTGGACCTGCGAATCGCCTCGTCATCAAGCTTCGAGCCTGGTTTCACAAAGGCCGAGACGTCTGCAATGTGAACCCACACGCGCGAGTGTCCATTGGGAAGAAGTTCAGCGCTGATCGCGTCATCAAAGTCTCTGGCGGTCGCAGGATCAATGGTGAAGGTCGTGAGATCCCGTAGGTCAATTCGTCCCTCGGCCGAAATCTGCTCGGACACTGATTCGGCCTCCGCCTCAACAGCCTTCGGGAAGCTGCGCATCAGCCCACGATCGAGCATGAGTGCCTCAAGGACGTCCTTTGCAGAATCAATCCGGCCGACCACCTTCTCTACCCGTACCCGGCCACTGCGACCTTGATCGAGCTGAGGCAGCAGCACGATGTCTCCCACTCTCAGCCGGGGTGCGTCGTCGCCGCCACCGTCAATCAGACGCCGTGGACCAGGGCCGAAGATCGGTTCGGCCACAGGAGTGCGACCGGGCTTCACAACAACGCCAATACGGCTGATCGGCGGTGCCTCAACTTCCCTTGGAGCGGGCTTGGGCGGACGGTTTGCTTCGCCCTGCCGGCGGTCGTCCATATGGTCTTCGCGACGGTGACCCTTGTTACGGCCCTTGTGGCCGGGCTTTGAACGGTCTGCCTTCTTGACGGTGACCCCTCCCTTGCCCTTCGGCTTCTTCTTGCGCGGAGTTGCAGCAGGGTCCACTGTTCCCGTGCCCTGGACCTTCTTCTTCACGGCTGAACGGGGCTTGCCGGACGAAGCCGTTGCGGCCTTGCCTCCCCCATGCTTTCGCTTGACATCCTTGACATCGCGTTTCTTGCCATTGCGGCCCTTGCCGCCCTCTGTCTTGCTCACTTGGATTGTCCGGACACAGCTGCAACCGCTGCATTAAGCGCAGCCGTAGGGCTTGCGCTTGCTGGAACCTTGACATTCGGAGTCACTCCAGCACCCGTCTTGACGCCACCCCCACCGAGGTTACGCCCAGATGGAAGGAAGTACTCGCCAACGGTGATGTCAAGTGCTCCGTTGTTACTTAGTGGGGTGATCTCCTGAAAGACACCCTTGCCGAAAGTTCGGGTCCCAACAATCGTCCCTCTGTGCCTGTCCTGAATCGAACCGGCAACGATCTCGGACGCGCTGGCAGTGTTGCGGTCAACGAGCACGGCAACAGGAATATCAGTCGAAATGGCACCACCGGACGCGCCGTACGTCTTCTGCGCGCGATGCCTGCCCCGAGTGACCACAACTGTGCCCTTTGGAATGAAGACACTCGCCACTGCGACGCCTTCGTCAAGCAACCCGCCACCGTTAGCCCGGAGGTCAAGAACGATTGCCTTGGCGCCGTCCTTGATGAGCTTGCGGGTTGCAGTGGAAACTTGGGCTCCTGCGCCCTGCACGAAGCCGCTGAGCGCAACGACACCAACCTTGGTGCCATTCGGCGCAGTGACCATCTCAGATTCAACTGACGGGGCGGAAATCCGCGCCCGCTTCAGCTTCAGCGTCCTGGGCTTACCTGACTTGGCAATTACCCCGACTGTCACGGGTGACCCCGGAGGACCGGTGACAAGGGAAACGGACGCTCCGACCTTCTTGCCCGCAAGCGGCTTCCCGTCAACGCTGACGATCGTCTCTCCAGGCTGGATCTTCGCTCGCTCAGCCGGAGTATCGGGAAACACCTTCGTGACGAGCAGTCCCTTCGGCGAGAAGGAGACACTCAATCCAATCCCTGAAAAATGAGGGTTCTCACTGTGCTGAAACAACGCATAGGACTTGGGGTCCAGATAGGCGGAGAACCGATCGTGGAGGCTGGCGACAACCCCGGCGATCGCATGGTTTTGGATCTGCGAATCAGGGATTGGCCTGTAGTAGTTCTCGCGAACCATTCGCTGCGCCTCGTTGAAGGCGGTCTGGCCGTTTGTCCCGCTCAGCTTCTGAAGGCTCTCAGGCAATCCAGCTGGATTTGCCCCAAGCCGCAGCCCAGCTGTAAAAACAATGAAGACCCCAAGGGCCAACGCTAGGAGGCGAAGGATTGTGCGCATGTATACCGGAGGTTATCGGCGCGAGGCCGAAATCAAACCCGGAGGTACCGGCGTAGCGAGGCAACGGAGCCCAGCGCTGACACTGCCGCACCTGCTCCAAGCAGGATTAGCACGAGAAGCGGGAAGGAAAGTGTCCGTGGCGCGGCTATCAGCGCAAAGTCATTAGCCAGCGGATCCAGGAGGGCAACCTTTGCGAAACCGAGTATCGCCACCGCCCCGAGGGAGCCGACAGTCCCAACAATCAGACCCTCCACCACGAAGGGCCAGCGAATGAACGGATCAGTTGCACCGACCAGTTTCATCACCTCGACCTCCCGGCGACGCGAGAACAGCGAAAGGCGGATTGTGTTGGCCACGAGCAGAACGGACGCGGCGATCAGCAGCGCTGCAAGGACACCGACAGTGATCTTCACGAACTTGGTCGCTTGGAGGATCTTGCTGGT
>JAPLCH010000090.1:3076-8259 GCA_026392325.1 Solirubrobacterales bacterium
CACGAATCGAGTCAATCCTCGGATCCCCAGCCTTCACCTGCAGAAGGCTGTCCTTGAGCTTCGTCAAATCATCAGGGTTCTTCGGTGTCACTCGAAAGGTGTCTGGAAGCGGATTGCTACCGAGCAGCGCATAGGCCTCTGGGTCACGCTTGCTCTCCGTCGCATAAGCCTTGGCCTTGCTGACGAACTCCACCTTCCCTACTCCGGACACACCATCAAGCTTGGTGCGAACCCCCTGCACATCCGCTGGAGTGGCACCAGTGGCGAGATAAACGTCGACCAGAACCCGGCCACGCACGCTGTTTGCAGCACCGTTGGCAGCTTGGACGATAGGAATGAATACGCCAAGCACGAGCATGGTGACAAGCACAGCAACCATCGCTGCGAATGACGGCATGGCATTCCTGCGCAGTGTGCGCAGTGCCTCCCGGACGAAGAAATTGACGCTCTCCATCACAGCTCCTCCCCGGGGGAAAGATCTCCGCGCATTCTGGCGGCAAACTCACGCGTGTTCTCATCGCGGGTGTAGAGGCCGGTGGCTTCATCACGGACGATTCGTCCGTTCTCCAGCTCGATAACACGCCTGCGCATCCGGTCAACCATGGCGTGGTCGTGGGTGGCTACAAGGACTGTCGACCCCGTTCGGTTGATGCGGTAGAGCAGCTGCATAATGCCGATGCTGGTCTCTGGGTCAAGGTTTCCGGTTGGCTCGTCTGCCAATAGAAGCGGCGGGTGGTTCACGAAAGCACGGGCAATCGAGACACGCTGCTGCTCGCCACCAGAAAGTTGGTCCGGGTAGGAATGGAGCTTGGTGGCAAGGCCGGTCAGGCGAAGGATGTCGGGGACGCGGCGGCGGATCTCTTTACGGCTGTGGCCTGTAACAAGGAGGGCGTAGGCAACGTTGTCGTAGACGGTCCGGTTTGGAAGAAGCTTGAAGTCCTGGAAGACAACGCCCACATTCCGGCGGGAGTAAGGAACCTTCTTGCGGTCGATCCCGCCAAGGTCGCGTCCCGCAACCCGCACAGTGCCCGACGTGGCATCAATTTCCTTTGTCAGCAATCGCATGATCGTGCTCTTTCCCGACCCGGTCTGTCCGACAAGAAACACAAACTCGCCCCGTTCAACGGCAAAGGTTGCCCCATCCAGAGCAGTGGTCCCACCCGGATACGACATGTGAACCCCGCGGAACTCAACCACAGGCTTACTTGCTGGCATTCTCGGTGCTGGGGCAGCACTCTCCGGCACGGCCTCAAGGCCACTGTCGTCAACATCATCAGCCCTGCGTCGCAGACCGCGGCGCTGGGACTTTGAAATCTGCTCATGCATTGCTCTTACGAAGTTAGCCCCCAAACCGGGTTTTCCTGCCTGTAAGCAACCCTCTGCACACTTTCGCCCACTTGGAGATCAGTCACAGCGCCTACCGCCCGGGCTCTCTGTGCGTAGGATGGGCGAATGTCAAACGTCACCACCACCACAGCCTCCAACGGACTTCCCATTCACCGGATCGCACTTCCGGGAACCCGAGCCCTCACAATCCTCACTGCGTTCGACGCAGGCGCCCGAACAGAACGGCCTGAAGAGAACGGAATGGCGCACTTCCTCGAGCACCTTGTGTTCAAGGGCGGCCAGAAGTACCCGACTCATACTGAGGTCAACGAAACAGCCGAGCGGCTTGGGGCGGTTCTCAACGCCTACACATCCCACGACCTCGTGGCATTTCACATCACAGCCCGAGCTGAGAAAGCCGGTGAGGCAATTGACCTGCTGACCGACTTTGTTGGTCGGCCAGCGATTGATGAGGAGGAAATGGACAAGGAACGTGGAGTGGTGATCCAAGAGATCAACCGCTACGACGACCAACCCTCAGCAGTATCCGACAACCTGATTGACGTTGCCACCTACGGCGACCACCCGCTTGGGCGCACCGTTCTTGGCCCAGCCGAACACCTCAGGGACACATTCACGCGCGACGGCATTCTCGAGTTCCGCAAGCGTCGCTGGTCAGGCCGCACTGGTGGCGCATTCCTTGTTGGAAACCTTGACCATCTGCCGCCCGACGAGGATCTTGATGAGTACTTCTCGAGGTTCCCAGACCTTCCAGAGACTGAAAACTTCGAGCCCGCCCCAGAGCATCAGGCGGCAACAATGGTCGAGAAGCGGGATACAAACCAATCTCACCTGCGCCTGATTTACCGTCCGGACATTGATGTTTCTGACCCATCACAACGCGCTGCGGCGGGTATCTACTCGACGCTGCTTGGTGGCTCCATGGGCTCCCGCCTGTTCAGCGAGATCCGTGAACGGCTTGGCCTTTGTTATTCGGTCTCGGCCTTCTCTTTCAGCCATGCCGACATTCCAGGACTCCAGCTTTCAGCTGGCCTTGACTCCGAGAAATGCGTTGAGGCCTATAAGCGCATGCGTGAAATCGTGGACGAGCTTCGCGCCGATGGTCCAACTGAAGAGGAAGTTGAGCGGGCACGGTCATACGCCGCTGGTGCTCGAGTTCTGGCCTTTGAGCGATCCGGCACTGTCGCAAGTCATGCTGCGGGTCAGGCAATTGTCCGTCGCGAGCCAGTGGATCCCGATGCGGCTATTGAGGAACTTGACAAGGTCACGTTTGATCAGGTCGTGGCAGTCGCCAAGGGCGTACCGGATACCCCTTCAGTTGCGTGCGTAGGACCGCACGACGCTGACGACTTCGCAGTCTGACCGGCCCCCTAGCGGGGCTCGCATTCAGCCTCCCAATGCAGGAAGCCTCGCGTTGAGGATTTCCTCCGCGGCCTTGCGTTCAAGCTGCCCTGTCAACAGAAGCCAGAGGACTTCATCCACAGCCCGCCCCTCGGCTTGAACTGCGACTCGGGTGGCCTCGGTCTCCTTGACCAGCCTCCGGGCAAAATGCAACATCACCATGGCGAGGTTGACGCGCAGATCCGCACGTCGCGCGGCCAGATGGGATGACATTGCCGCCCCCTCTCCGCCGAAGAGCCAAGGTTGTCCATCCTCCTGCGCCCAGTCAAGGAAGCGCTTGATCACCTTGGAGATCGCTTCGTTCATCTCCTCTGCATCTTTAGGCCCCTCCGCTGGGAGCTCAACGAACAACCCGGCAAAGTGATGCTCATAGTCGTCAAAGAGAGCCTCGGCTATTGGCGTGACCCCACCTCCCGGGAAATACCTTGACACCAGTTGCCTGGTGACCCCTGCCGCCTCTGCGATTTCCTCAAGCGTCGCATTGGGATTCTTAAACAGAACTCCGCGCGCGGCGTCAAGGATCATCGCCTTGCGCTGATCCGGTGAATACCTGTGACGGTCGTCCGGCTCCGCGGCAAGGTCTACATCGTTGCTCATAACATCAGTTTATCCCCCTACGACGGGTGAGTCACTGATCGCAAAGCATCCAAGATCACCTTGGCTCCGGGCCGGTCCAATCAGCCGACGGAAACCATGCGTTCAATCGGAACGCGGGCGAGGCTGGCCACAGCCTCTGGCACCTTGACCTCGAACTGATCCTCACGCAATGCCTCAAGAACCTTCGGAAGGGTGATCATCTTCATGTACTTGCAAGCGGCCATCCGGTTGGCGGGGATCAGGGTCGCAGTCGGGTCGGCAATCTGCAGGGGATGGAGCATGCCGGTCTCAGTGGCGATGATCTTCGTTCCGCCCGGGTGCTCCTTCACGTAGTCGAGCATTCCGCCCGTCGAGAGGATGCTCACTCCCTTTGCATCAATGTCACCTGCGGCCACATATTCAAGAACCTGCGTTGTGCACCCACACTCTGGGTGAACGAGGAACTCAGCGCCCGGGTGTTCTCCGCGGACCGCCTCAATGTCTGAAGGCTTGATGCCAGCGTGAACATGACATTCGCCGTCCCAGACATGCATGCCACGGCCGATCTCCCGCTCAACAAAAGCTCCAAGGAACATGTCGGGCCCGAAGAGGATCTCGTGGTCGGCCCCCTTCTCTTCAAGGATCCGCTCGACGACAGCAACAGCATTGCTCGAAGTCACACACCAGTCCGTTTCCGCCTTCACCTCGGCGGTCGTGTTGACGTACATCACGACTGTCGAACCAGGATGGTTGCCCTTCCATTCGCGCAGCTGGTCAGCTGTGATCGAGTCGGCCAAAGAGCAGCCAGCGTCAAGGTCAGGAATGTAGACATGCTTCTCGGGCGAAAGGATCGAGGCTGTCTCGGCCATGAAATGAACTCCACAGAAGATGATGTTCCGCTGTTCGCACCGCGCGCCCTCGCGGGAGAGACCAAGTGAATCCCCAACGAAGTCGGCGACATCCTGAACCTCGGGCAGCTCATAGTTGTGCGCAAGGATCACAGCGTTCTTCTCCGCCGCGAGAGCGCGGATCTCGGCTTGGAGATCCGCAACCACTGCCGGGTCGAGAACCACTGGGGCAGGCGTCCCGTCAAGCATGGGGAGTCCAAGTCCGGTGGCTGCTGGGGAGTCAGTCATCACTCGCCTCCAGGTAAATCGATCAGAAGGGACAGGTCCAGAGTCGGAGCCGAATGGGTCAAGGCCCCAACTGAAATGAAGTCTACGCCGGTTTGCGCAATCGCCCGGACGGATTCCAAGCTGACGCCCCCGGAAGCTTCGGTTTCAGCCCGACCGCCGACTATCCCAACTGCAGTAAACAGCTGACTATTGTCCATATTGTCGAGCAGCAACCGCGGCGCAGAAGCATCCATGGCTTCCACCACCTCAGTCAGGTTCTGACACTCGACCTCGACTGGCAGGTCGGGTCGAAACGCCCGGCAAGCAGCGACCGCCGCGAGAATCCCGCCGGCAGTAGCAATGTGGTTTTCCTTCAGCAGGAAAGCGTCATAAAGGCCAACGCGGTGATTGGTGCCGCCCCCGGCCGCAACGGCAGCCTTCTGCAGCAGTCGCAATCCTGGGCCCGTCTTGCGCGTGTCAAGGATCTTCGCCTCCGTTCCCTCGACAGCTTTGACATAGCGGGCTGTAAGAGTCGCTATCCCAGAGAGGCTGCCAAGCAGGTTCAGTGCAGTGCGCTCTGCTGTCAAGATGCCGCGCGCCGTTGCCTCAACCGTGAGTACATCGCCGCCGTCGCGCCAAACCCCTTCATCACACATGACCGTCACAGCAGCAGTCGGGTCAATCTGATGGAAGGACTCAACCGCGCAATCAAGGCCGAAGATCACTCCGGGCTGCTTCTGGATG
>JAPLCH010000090.1:8297-19033 GCA_026392325.1 Solirubrobacterales bacterium
AGTTACCCGCAAGTCAGCCGGGACGGCAGCCTCGGTTGTGACATCGCCGGGACCAACATCCTCGGCAAGTGCGACGCGGACAACATCTTCGATATTCGGGCGCAGACCGCTCAACTTCCGTCCCCTGCCATCACCACGATCGAAGTGAACTCCGGGTCGCTTGCTCCGTGAAGCTGGGCTCCACTTTCAAGGATTGCCCGGAGGTAACCGACAAGTTCGTCTGTGATCACTTCACCCGGAAGCAGGGCGGGAATGCCAGGCGGGTATCCGGCGATCGTTTCGCAGGAGACTCTCCCAACTGCAAGGTCGACTGGCACGGCCTCGCCAACGCCAAGGAACGCCTCCCGTGGAGTGACGCTCGTGCCTTGTTGCAGTACCTCAGGCGGCCTTACGATCGCGCCCACCGCTGTTGATGAAGGTTCACCCCGACGGACCACGCCGGCGAGGTCCAGAGAGAACCTCTCCATCTGCTCAACAGGCTGCGCAATTCCGAGCACGAGGACGAGCGTTGCCTGTGTTTTGAGCTCAACATGTGTGTCATGGAGCTCCCGAAGGTCCTGTGCAAGCTCAAATCCTGTTCGGCCTGTGCCGCGAACATCGATGGAGATTCTCAGTGGATCCCACTCCATGGCACCGTTCGCGCCGTGGCTGAAATCTCCGACCACTCGACAGCCCGGGATTGCGTCAATCCGTTCGCGCAGGGCTGATGCGGCGGTCAAGGTCCGGTCCAGCAGTGCTTCCCCATGCACTGCGAGCTGACGTCGGGCAGCGTCCAGGGACGCGTTCAAGAGGCATGAAGCGGATGTTGAACGGACTATCCGAACGCAACGAGCAACGCGCCCAAGGTCAATCCGATCACCCGGAGCGACATGGAGCATTGCCGACTGGGTAAGGCTTCCCACCGTCTTGTGCGTTGAGGTCAGGACTGCATCGGCGCCAGAGGCGATCGCCGAAGCTGGAACACCCGGGTGCGCTCCGAAATGGGCACCCCACGACTGATCAACAACCAACGCGGCCCCGTGGGAATGGGCAACAGCTGCAAGTGCCGGAACATCAGCGCAGGAGCCGTAATAGGTAGGGCTGACGACAAAGACCGTGGAGATCTCCGGATTGGCATCAAGCACACCCTCAAGAGCAGCAGGCGTAACTCCATGCGCCATTCCCATCTCCTCGTCGTACTCGGGGGCAACCCAAACCGGGGTTCCTCCAGAGAGGACAAGTCCATCAATCACAGAGGCATGTGCATTGCGCTGAACTGCCACCTTGGTCCCATGCGGTGCAAGGGCAAGGCAGAGAGCATGGTTTCCCTGGCTGGCCCCGTTCGTCAGGAAGAAAGTCCGCTGAGCGCCATGGAACTCTGCCGCGAGCCTCTCTGCGCTCTCGAATGGAGTTGGGGACGGACCAATGTCAATCCCCTCCTGCCCTTGCGAAAGGTCGAGTAGCAATGCCCGCTCACCAATCGCACCGACAAGTCCGGGGTCTGCGCCCTCCCCGCCCTTATGGCCGGGAACGTGGAACCGAGTTGACCCCCGGAGGCCGCGCGCGACCACGGCGTCCAAGTACGGGGTCGTCGGCTGACCACCCTCGTAGCGTGTCGGGTCCTCACTCATGCCGAGGCACTCTTCATCAGAAAGGCACGGGCGAAGCCATCAAGGTCGCCGTCCAGGACGCGCTGCGGATCACCAACCTCATGGTCAGTTCGATGGTCCTTGACCATCGCGTACGGGTGGAGCACATAGCTGCGGATCTGCGATCCGAAGTTCACATCCTGGGCTTCGCCCTTTGCAGCAGAAATCTCATCCCGGCGGCGCTGCTCCTCACGCTCAATCAGCTTCGCGCGCAACATGCCCATCGCGGTCTGACGGTTGGCCGTCTGGGAGCGCTCGTTCTGGCACTGAACAACGATTCCCGATGGCTTGTGAGTAATGCGCACTGCCGAGTCGGTCTTGTTGACATGCTGCCCGCCGGCGCCCGAAGCCCGGTAGGTGTCCACCTGAAGGTCATCGTCGTCAATCACAATCTCGCCAGTGTCTGCAATGACTGGGGCGATCTCAACGCCGGCAAAGGATGTCTGGCGACGGTTCGCCGAGTCAAACGGGCTAAGGCGGACAAGCCTGTGGACGCCTCTCTCGGACTGGTAAAGACCGTATGCGTTGTCCCCGCTGGCCTTGAAGGTTGCCGACTTGATGCCTGCTTCCTCCCCGGGGGACGCTTCAAGAAGTTCAGTTGAGTAGCCGCGCGACTCAGCCCAGCGAAGTTCCATGCGCAACACCATCTCAGCCCAGTCTTGGGCGTCAGTGCCACCGGCGCCAGCGTTGACCGTTACAAGTGCGTCTCCACCGTCGTACTTGCCGGAGAACAGACGTTCCTCCTCAAGCCGCTCAAGGCGTGCCTCAGTCGCGTCAAGCATGACCCCGAGCTCCTCCGCCATGGAGTCATCTTCCTTGGCCAACTCTGCGATGTCGTCGAGATCTTCGACCTCGCCCTGCAGGGTCCTGAATGACTCCAGCCGTTTCGTTACGCGGGAATGCTCAGCTGAGGTCGCAGCGGCCTTCTCCTGGGCGTCCCAAAAGCCGGGAGCACCCATCTCCTCCTCAAGCTCACCAACGCGTGTTTCAAGGGAAGCGGGGTCAAAGATAATCCGCGAGCAGCTTCAGCTGGTCACGGATTGCCGCAAGCCTCTGCGGTGTTGAAACGGTTCGGGGTGCGTCAGCCATCTATTCCCCGTGGCACTTCTTGTACTTCTTGCCCGACCCGCACCAGCATGGGTCATTTCGGCCAATCTGATCCTCGTCAGCCAAGACACGCTGTTCAACCGCTGGCCCCTTGGGCAGGTCAAGCTGCTCGAAGGCGTCGTTGATCTTCTTCATGGCCTTCTGGTCACCGGCTTGCGCGCGGTCAATCGTCTGCTGTCCAACAGCATTCACGATGTAGTTCTCAAGTGATTGTGGATCGTTGATGTCCACGGTCGCGGCGGTGACCGGACCTCCGGTTGGAGCTGCTGCGGGTGCGCCTCCGCCTGCCATGGCAGCTGCAGCTGCCTCCGCCAGAGCGGATGGCTGGTTCTCCTTGGGACCGGAGTAGTTAAGTGCGGGACCTGACTGCGCTCCGGAAGGCTGGGCCGGGAGGACAGCTTCTCCGTCAACTTCGACAACAACATTGAAGACCATCCGTGCATAGTCAGCCCAGATTGTGTCCATTAGGTCGCCAAAGAGAACGAATCCCTCATTCTTGTAGGCAACGAGCGGCTCTATCTGCGCAAAGCCACGCAGGTGAATGCCCTCGCGGAGATAGTCCATGTCGTAGAGGTGTTCCTTCCACCTCTGGTCAATGATCTCGAGCAGCAGGTAGCGCTCAAGCTCGCCCATCAGCTCAGCTCCGAGCTCCTCGCCACGGCGCTCATAGTTGCTGATCAGGAAGTCTTCGACCCCCTCGCCCAGTTCAGACCGATCAATGTCATTTGTTGGGAAACGGCTGCGCAGCTCATCTGAGGGAGCGATCTCCTCAAGTCGATCAAAGAGTCCTTCGATGTCCCACTCTTCAACGAAATCACCAGCGGTGTATTCCGCGACAAGCCGATCAGCCAACTTCACCATCTCGGCGCGGGCCTGATCACCGATCTCCGCTCCTTCAAGAATGTCATCGCGATACCGGTAGATGATCTCCCTCTGCTGATTGAGCACGTCGTCGTACTCAAGAACGCGTTTGCGCATCAGGAAGTTCTGCTCTTCAACCTTGCGCTGCGCCTTTTCGATCTGCTTGGAAAGCATGCCAGCCTCAATCGGCTCCTCGTTGCCCTCCTCGTCAACCGATCCCAGACGGTCAAGGATCTTGTAGATCCGATCGCCTGCGAACAGACGGACCAGATCATCCTCTGCTGACAGGAAGAATCGGGAGTAGCCAGGATCACCCTGACGGCCTGCGCGGCCACGCAGCTGATTGTCAATCCTTCGTGATTCGTGACGCTCCGTGCCGATGATGCAAAGGCCGCCGGCTTCCATCACTCGCTCACGGTCAACCTCAACCTTCGCTTCGACTGCTGGGGTCAAGCGGGCAAGGGCGTCATCCCACTTGTCGCTGCCTTCCTTGACGCCTTCGCCTTCTGCAGCGATGGCCACAAGAGCTTCGATGCTTCCTCCGAGCTTGATGTCAACACCACGGCCAGCCATGTTGGTGGCAATCGTGACGGCGCCGGGAAGACCCGCGAGGGCGATCGTCTCACCTTCCTTCTCTGCAAATTCAGGCTTTGCGTTCAGAACGCTGTGCTTGATGCCGGCTTTGCCCAGCTGCTCGGACAAGAGCTCGGAAACCTCAACGGAAATCGTGCCGACCAGAACTGGCTGATCGATGGCGTTGCGCTTGACGATCTCCCTTACGACCGCGCTCCATTTGCCCTCTCGGGTTTTGAAGACTTGGTCGTTGTGGTCCTCACGGATCATTTCCTGATTGGTCGGGATCTGGACTACTTGAAGTTCGTAGATCTTCATGAACTCGGTTGCCTCTGTCAGTGCAGTACCGGTCATCCCAGCGAGCTTCTCGTACATGCGGAAGTAGTTCTGCAGCGTCACGGTTGCCAGGGTTTGGTTTTCTTCCTGGATTCGCACGCCTTCCTTGGCCTCAACTGCCTGATGCAGTCCCTCAGACCAACGGCGTCCGTCAAGGATGCGCCCGGTGAACTCATCAATGATCTTCACCTCACCGTCAACTACTGCGTACTCCACGTCCTTTTTGTAGAGCGCCTCAGCCTTGAGCGACTGGATCAGGTGGTTGACGAGGAAGCCATTTTCAGCCCTGTAGAGGTGGTCAATGCCCATGAACTTCTCGGCCTTGTTGACGCCCTGCTCGGTCACGGAGACAGTCTTGTGCTTCTCATCAAACTCAAAGTCGAAGTCTGCGACGAACTCTTTCTTCGTCTTGGGATCCATGCCCTCAGGCTTCTCGCCAGAAACCATCGTCTTCGCGAGCTTGGCGAACTTGACGTACAGGTCTGCTGCCTGCTCAGGCGCACCACTGATGATCAGAGGGGTCCGCGCCTCATCAATAAGGATGTTGTCGACTTCGTCCACGATGCCGTAGACGTGGGCCTTTACGCCATGGCCAACCTTTGCGCGCCCGCCGTGCTGGACCTTCTCCTCCAGTGAGGTGGCCATGTTGTCCCGGAGATAATCGAAGCCGAACTCGGAGTTGGTGCCATAGGTCACGTCACAGGCGTAGGCCGTGCGCTTCTCATCGTAATCCTGGTTTGTCTGAAGGATTCCGATCGATACTCCGAGCAGGTCGTAGATCGGCATCATCCACTCGGCGTCTCGCTTGGCGAGGTAATCATTGACGGTCACGATGTGGACGCCCTTGCCGCTGAGGCTGTTGAGGACCACTGGGAGCGTGCCGGTAAGCGTCTTGCCTTCACCGGTCTTCATCTCCGCGATGGCGCCGCTGTGGAGAACCATGCCGCCGACAAGCTGCACATCAAAGTGTCGCATTGCCATCGTTCGTTTGCCTGCCTCACGGGTCAGGGCAAATGACTGTTCAAGCAGCTCATCAAGGGGGGTTGGGTCGTCCGCTCGAGCTTTTTCGCGCAGCTCGTCAGCGGCCGCACGAAGCTCCTCATCGGTCAGCAGCTCGAGTTCAGGCTCCCAAGCGCTGATGCGCTTGACGCGGTCCTCAAACTGCTTGTACTTCTTTCCTTCTCCCATGCGGAGAGCGCGCTCAAGTATTGACACACCCCGAGGCTACCAACTGCGGGCTGGACCACCCTTTACACCGGGCGGAAGCGTTCGGGCAAAGGTCATGCAGAAGACCCGTTGAGCCCCCGCATCAAGCAGCGCCCCGGCCGAGGCTGCAAGGCTTGCGCCGGTCGTATGTACGTCATCAACGAGCAGACATTCAGCTGGCGCAGGTTGGAGGCAGCTCACCCGAATGCGCCCCTCCCGCATCCGCTCAGTCCTCGATGCCCCGGCTTGCCACCCCGATCCCCTGCCACCGTCTCGCTTGAGGAGGCTGATGAATGGACGACCCAGGACCTCGGCGAGTTGGGATCCGAGGACTTTCGCATGGTCAACCCCAGTGGACCTGAATCTGGCGGGATGACCCGGCACCGAAACAACTCCCATTCCGGATGGAGCGGGAAGGGACTCAGAGCGGCTCATCTCAAGGGCCATCACGCGGGCAATGGCTTTTGATCCCGAGCCCTTCAGTGCAACAACAAGTCCTGGGGCTGGGCCGGCGTGAACACAGGCAGCGCCGACGCTCTCCCATGGAGCAGCTGGTCCCAGACATCTGACACATGGCACCGGCAGGGCGCAGAAGGGACAGAGGTCGCCAGTCAGTCTGGGCATTTGGTCAGAGCACTTCGAGCAGAGAACGTCACGTGCTCCGGGCGGCTCGCATCCACATCCTGCGCAGCGAGGCGGGATGAGGAAACTGAGCGCGAACCGAAGCGGGTCTTGACGAGGCATCACCACAGCGTTGCGTCCAAAGACTCACGATTTACGCATAGCGTGCGACGATCCTCCCAATGAGCAGCCTCCAACTTCTCGCAGCGGCCACCCCAGCTGGCCCGGACGCAGGCTCTCCCCTCGTCGCCCTTGTCGCAGCTGCCTACCTTGCTGTCTATGTCTGGCGCTGGCTCAAGTGTCAACGCGACTCAAAGGTGCGCAGTCCCGGATGGGCCCGCCTGGTCGCCTTCAGCGCCGGCTGTCTCCTGATGGCTGGGGCCTTGGGCCCGCCGCTTGACCGCTGGGCGGAACAGTCAGCCACCATGCACATGGTCCAGCATGTGATCCTGCTCGACTTCATCCCGCTGCTGCTCTTTGCGGGGCTCACCAAAGCCATGCTTCGACCTGCAACGAAGCTGCTTCACGGCCTTGAGGACAAGGTCGGGTTCCTTGCCACACCAGCATTCGCCGTGATGGCCTACTGCGGAGCGATGTTCTTCTGGCATGTGCCACCGGTCTACGACTCAGCATTGAAAAACGGGACTATCCACGCGTTTGAACACATCACGCTGCTGACAGCGGGGCTCCTTTACTGGTGGCACCTGATCAGTCCCGTGCGGGTCAGATACCGCCTTTCTGGCACAGGACCGGTCCTGTACATGGCAACAACAAAGATTCTCGTGGGAATCCTCGGGATTGTCCTGATCTACTCACCACGTTCCCTCTACGCCTATACCGGGACATTCCTCGGCATGGATCCACTCACAGACCAACACGTGGCCGGAGCGGTTATGGCAACCGAGCAGACATTCGTGATGGGAGTGGCGTTCGCGCTGCTGTTCCTGCGGATGCTCGCTGACAGCGAACGCCGTCAGGTGCAGAAGGAAAAGCTGTCGGACGCGAGCTGACGCCAGGCGTCAGCCGGCGAAGGCTGCTGTCGCGCACTTGGAGATGACCTTCGACGTCTTCACAGAGCCAGTAAGCGACGGTGTCGCCGGTGGAGTGAAAGTACTTGACAAGCGCGCGCCGAAGTGGCGAGCCACAGGCTCTGAAATCAAGGTGCCGTAGAACCGCAGACGATGCCTGCCCGCCTTGAGGTGGCGAAGATTCACTGAAAGCTTGAAGTCCCTGAAGGTCGGGCTTGGCGGCGCAGCGAGCGAGGTAGGAACAGCCCAAGCCTTGCGACTTACTGTCTTTCCGTCGAGCGTGACACGAGCTCGGGTGATGAAGTAACCGCTGTCAATCGAGTTGAGAGTGAAAACAACACTCTTTGCGGCTTTGACACAACCGCCACTGCCGGTTCCCCGGACCGAGCCGATAGTTGCGGTTGGAACATCAGGTGCTGCGACTGCAGCCGCTGGTGTGATGAGCGCGGCTGTGACGAGGCCGAGGGCCAGAAACGGTGTTTTGTTCATGAAGAAGACAGTAGCCCACCCGCCCCAAACAAGCGAGCGCTTGCCGGATGGCTATTTGCCCGTAAGCGCCGTCCCATCACTTACGGCAGCCTTGCCAACGCCCTCAGCCTCAACAGTCATCGCACCCGTGACTGTCACTCCATGTCCAAAGAGAACATCACCCTTGACCTTCAGGTGCTCGCACCCAATCAGCGACGGCGGGCCTGCTGGGAAGTGGTCTTCAAAGTCTGCGAGGAGCTTGTAATGAGCCGGATCGAGTTCCACTACGGGCGGAATCCCGTTTCTTTCTGGGGCCAGCACAACATGGGCTTCTGGGGTCAGTAGATACGCGTCTGACCTGACGGCAAGCAGGTCACCAGTGGACTTGACCGGGGCAAACCGAGAGCGCGGAACCCGGATGGCCTGCGCTCCCTCAAACAGAGCTATTGCCGCACCCATGGCGGATTCCAGCTGAATCACCTCAGTTGAAGCCGCGTTGGTCGGATCGACGGTCTTGTGGTTCACGATCACCGGAAGGTCAAGGACACCTTCCCCGGTGGCCAGAGCAGCATCGAGGGCCACCAGGTCAATCCACAACGAGTTGGTGTTGAAGAATCTGTGTCGCTCAATGTCTTGGAATGACTCAAGGTCAGCCTCGTGCGTCTGAGCTATCTCACGCAGCAGCAGACCTCCTTCCGGCCGTTGGGCCAGGTGTCCTCCCTTGCGATCGGCTGCGGTTCGGTCAGCTACCTCCATCAGGAAGGGAATCTCCTCTGAGGCAAACCAGGAGAGAATCCGCTCGTCCAACACTGCCCCAAGGTTGTCTGCGTTGGAAACGAATGCATAGCGATAGTCCGCGCTCAGAAGATCCGCGAGCATCCCGGAGGTAACGAGCGCTGCATAGAGGTCGCCATGCCCTGGGGGTGCCCACTCAAGTTCTGGGTCAGCTGGCCACTCCACCGGGTAGAGGTCACCGGAGGTCAATTTGGGGACACGATTCTGCAGAAAATCAAGCTCAAGCCCATCGACCCGCACGCTGGAATGTGAGGCAAGAGCGGCAAGCGTGTCAGCGCGAGTCGCAAAGCTGTTCATCAGGATCAGAGGAAGCTGAGCGCCAGTCCGCTCACGGACCTTCGTCACTTGGTTGGCGATGATGTCCAAGAAGGTGAGTCCATCCTTCGCTTCAATAAGCGACTTCGCCTTGGTCATTCCCATGCCCGTTCCAAGCCCTCCGTTGAGCTTGATCATCACTGTCTGCCCCAGGGGACCTGAGGCATCTGCAGGAGGGAGTTTCTCAGCGTCGGGGAGTGATTCGACAGGCTTAATGGCGTCCTCAGCGATCAGCCCCCGCTCCCCTTCGGCCAGCTGATGGTGGAATCGGACAAAGGACTCAATCGCGGCGGAGCCAGCTCCATCTGTCTCAAGCTTCTGCCGGGCAGCGTCAAATGCACTCGTCGAATTCATGTTTCGGATCCTACGGACAGATGCGGGTGCGATCCGCGCAAGAGCCTAGGCCTCATCAACATCGGGGCGCCATGAGTGCCTGTAGGCGCGCTGGTCGTCATTGAGTGAATCGATCTCAACATTCATTGACCTGAGCTTGAGCTGGGCAACCTGATCGTCAACATCTGCTGGGACAGCGTGGACCCCGACTGTCAGGCGGTTGTCGGCTGCCAAACGTGCAGCGCTCAGAGCCTGGGTGGCAAAGGACATGTCCATCACCGCAGCAGGGTGACCTTCAGCTGCGGCGAGGTTGACAACTCGGCCACCCGCGATCAAATTCAATCGCTTTCCATCAACGTCATATTGCTTGACCAGTGGACGCACCTCGCTCGTCAGGGCAGCAGAGGCTGAAAGCTCCCCGATGTCAATCTCCACATCGAAGTGGCCGGCGTTGGCAAGCAGCGCCCCATCCTTCATCTGGGCAAAGTGTTCAGCTCCCAGGACGCCAACGCTGCCGGTGACGGTGATGAACAAATCGCCCTTTGCAGCCGCCTGGAGCGCGGGCACCACCTCAAACCGGGCCTCAAGCGCACGCATTGGATCCACCTCACACACGATCACGGTGCCACCCAACCCTGCCGCTCGGAGCGCAATCCCCTTGCCAGTCCAGCCGTATCCGAGAACAACAACCGTCCGACCGGCAAGGAGGATGTTTGTCGCCCGCAGAATGCCATCAAGCGCAGACTGCCCAGTGCCGTAACGGTCGTTGAACGCCCGCTCCGTCCTCGATTCATTGACTGCAACGATCGGACACTTAAGCTCGCCGGCGGCCTCCATCGCCCTGAGGCTCAGCAGCCCGGTGGTCGTCTCCTCCGTACCTCCAAGCAGAGCTTCAGCCGCGCTCGGATTCCGGGCGTGGAGAACGGTGACGAGGTCTGCCCCGTCGTCAAGAGTTATGTTCGGACCAGCGTCCAGCACATTGCTCAAGTGCTCTGCGTATCGATCCACTGATTCGCCGTGCTGAGCGCGCACGGAAACTCCATGGTTGGCAACTAGTGCGGCCGCGACATCGTCTTGAGTGGAATACGGATTGGCAGCGCAGAGCGACACCGTCGCCCCACCGGCGACCAGCGCCCGCATGAGGTTTGCCGTCTCCGCAGTTACATGCAGACAGGCGCCGACAGCAAGGCCGTCGAATGGTCTGTCCGCGGCAAAGCGCTCACGGATCGAGCGCAGGACTGGCATCTGCCCGTCTGCCCATTCAATCCGGGCCTCGCCTGCTGCTGCGAGAGATGCGTCGGAGATGTCTGAAGTGTTTTTGGTCATGAAAGAAAAACAGCGGGGTCCACCGCTCTGGAAACGAACGATGGACCCCGCTGCGAATTTCAGCTACTTGACTTGCCTAGTAGCGGTAATGGTCCGGCTTGTAAGGACCGTCAACCGGGACGCCGATGTAGGCGGCCTG
>JAPLCH010000125.1 GCA_026392325.1 Solirubrobacterales bacterium
AGCATGCACTTGATCTTCTCATCGGGAGGCTCCTCGCCCGCAGGGAACGGGACGGACGCGCATTGCGGTCCGTCGCCGTCTCTGCGGCGATGGAGGGCGGTGGAACATGGCGGCGGGAGGCTTGCTTCCGCGAAGCCCTTGTTGACCGTGAACGGATGACAATTGCCCTGATGCCCCTGATCGGTGGGCTCTCCGGCCCGCCCAAGTCGCTTTCCCTCGCTGTAGTGCGTTTTGGGCCTCGAGTTGCCGACCAAGGGAGCCTGATCAAAGAACCACACGCCGTGCGGCTCGCACGCCTGCAAGAGGCTGTCAGGCAGGCTCGGGCAGCTGCAGGCCCGGATGCTGCACTCAGGGTCATTGAGGTTGAACCTGATTCCCGCCTGCCAGAGCGACGAATGGCGCTCTCGCCCTTTGAGGCATGACCATGACGCCCAGCAACCGTTTCAACCGCCGTCCACAGATTGGTTCCGGGTCGCTCAGGCGACTCGGTGAGCCTGGCCCGGTTCGCGTCAGCGTTGGCACTGATGGCCGGCCGGTCAAGGTAGAAGGGAAGGAAGTCATGTCAATCCGTGAGTCATGGCTTGTTGAAGACCGCTGGTGGACTGCCAACCCAATCCAACGCCACTACTGGGAGATCGTGGATGAGGGGGGAACGGTGAAAACTGTCTTCCGCGAACCTGGCGACCACTGGCTTACGCACAGATGATGGCCGTTCCATACACAGAGCTGCACGCCCACTCGGCGTTCTCGTTCCACGATGGGGCCTCCTTGCCTGACGAGCTGATCGCTGCCGCAGTGGGCCTTGGCCATGGGTCGCTTGCCTTGACGGACCACGACAACCTGTCGGGGGCAATGGAGTTCGCCCAAGCCGCAAAGTCGATGGGCATCAAGCCCATACATGGAGCGGAGCTGACCCTCGAAGACGGCCGGCACCTGACCCTTCTTGTTGAGAACGCTGAAGGCTGGAGAAACCTCTGTCGGATCATCACCATCGCCTATGCCCACACGCGTGACGGAAGGCCTGGCAGCCCAGCCAAAGCACCAAAGACCGACATCAACACAATCCTGGCCCACTCCAACGGACTCGTCTGCGCAACTGGCTGCGCAAGGCATGGTGTTCACGACGAAGCAACCATGCGGGTGCTGCTTGGTTCGTTCGGCAGAAGTCACCTTCGGGTTGAGGTCCAGCGGCCATTGCACCGTGGAGACAGGGAACGCAATGCCAGACTTGCGAGGCTTGCCCGGAAGTTGGGCGTCCCTTGTGTGGCGACCGGGAATGTTCACGCCCACGACCGCAGTCGGGTCCCGTTGCAGGATGCCTTTGTTGCTGTCTCAATGGGCAAGTCGCTTGACTCGTGTGAGCCTGAGCGCAGGGGCAACAGTTCACATGCGTTGACAACCCCAGAGCGCATGGCCGCCCGCTTTGTGGATCTTCCAGATGCTGTTGCACAGAGTGTGGAGTTGGGGGAGCGGCTCAACTTTGATCTGACGCGTGACCTTGGCTACCGACACCCGAGGGAGGGCGACGGTGACGCAGACCGTGATCTGGTGGAGGTTTGTGATGCCGCATTTGACGGGCGCTACGGGGACTCAGCCATTGGACTCAATCTGGAGGCCAAGGCCAGGCTTGAGGAGGAACTGCGGGTCATCAGCGGACTTGGACTGTCCGGTTTCTTCCTGTTGCACAGGGACATGCTCGAGTTGGCACGTGATGTGGCCGCTGAAGTTCGAGGTCCGGACACCGTCCGCGCCGTGCTTCCCCCGGGGCGTGGTCGCGGTTCCTCCGTGTCATCAATCGTCTGTTATCTAACGGGGTTGTCACACATTGACCCGGTCGCGGGGAAGCTGTGTCTTGGCCGGTTCCTCAATGACGATCTGACATCCGTTCCCGACATTGACCTGGACTTCCCCCGGGACATCCGGGAAAAGCTGATCCCCCGCGTCCACGAGCGCTACGGACAGGACAAAACGGCGCTTGTTGCCATGTTCCCCACTTATCGGGCCCGTAGTGCGATTCGTAATCTGGGGGCAGCACTCGGACTGCCGCCCGCAGAGATTGAACGGGTTGCCAAATCGTCGGAAGGGTGGTCCGGCAAACGGGTTGAGAGCGACATTGAGACAGCCCTCGGGCCTGGTGCGAAGGAGAACCCACGTTGGCAGTGGCTGGTTCGGCTGGCAGGAGAAGCGCATGGGCTTCCCCGTCACATCTCTCAACATCCGGGCGGAATGATCGTCGCAACTGAACCCCTCACCTCTTGTTGTCCGGTGATTCCCTCTGCGATGGAAGGTCGGCGCATCGTCCAATGGGATAAGGATTCGTGCTCTGACGCTGGCTTTCTGAAAATCGATCTTCTGGGCCTTGGCATGCTCTCTGCCGTTGAACGTTGTGTTGAACTGATCGCGCGTACACGTGGCGAGCGGGTGGACCTCTCCCGAGTGCCACTGGATGATGAGCCGACCTTCAAGGCCATTCGTGCCGCCCAGACAACTGGCGTGTTCCAGATTGAAAGCCGTGCTCAGATGAGCATGCTGCCTCGCCTGAAGCCGCACTGCTTTTACGATCTGGTGATCGAATGAACGCCGTCGCCGCAGGCTCGCTGATCCCAACGCTCCAATTGAATACATGCACCCGTCGCTCGAGCCTGTGCTTGAGGAGACTCTTGGAACGATCATCTTTCAAGATCAGGTTTTGGAGGTTGCCACCGCATTCGCCGGATTCACTCCGGGTGAAGCAGAAGGCCTGCGTCGGGCGATGAGCCGGAAGCGTTCGTCGGATGCAGTAGAGGCTCACCGACTGCGGTTCATCGAAGGAGCAAGAGAGATCAATGGGGCCAGCGAGGAGCTGGCAGCACAGGTGTTCGAGATGATCCGCGGCTTTTCCGGGTTTGGTTTCCCCAAAGCTCACTCGGCAGCGTTCGGGCTGCTCGCCTACCAGTCAACCTGGCTGCAAGTTCATCATCCCGCAGAGTTCCTCTGCTCGTTGTTGGATGAACAGCCAATGGGGTTCTACCCTCCAGACTCGCTTGTTCATGAGGCACAGCGCCGTGGAGTGAAGGTATTGCCCGTTGATGCTCAGCGAAGTCGGATTGAGTGCACTGTCGAAGACGGGGCAGTACGCGTTGGTCTTGGCCGAATCAAGGGCTTGAAACGGGAATGTGCTGAATCGCTTGTCAGGGAGCGAGAGCGGGGAGGAGGTTGGCGTGATGGTGCGGACCTGTCCGCCCGGTCGGGCGCAACCAGAAGTTCGCTGCAAGCATTGGCCTGGTCTGGAGCATGCGACCCGCTGAGCGGATCAAGGCGGGCAGCTCTTTGGGAGTTTGGCGTCACTGCAGTTGCCGACATGGGTGGCAGTGGCGGCCAGCTTGCCTTGCCACTCCCCGTGGAATCTCCACTACTGCCATCGCTTGGGGAATGGGGAAGGGCGGTCGCTGACTATTCGACGACTGGCATTGCCGTGGAAGGCAACCCAATCCGCCTTCTGCGGCCTCGCATACCGGAGAAGGTTGTTCGTGCAAGTGACCTCGGGCGTATCCGCCACGGGTCAAAGACTTCCGTTGCGGGGCTCGTCGTTGCCCGCCAGCGGCCGAGTACAGCGGGGGGCATCGTCTTCCTGCTGCTAGAGGACGAGACCGGAACGATGAACGCGGTCATCAAGCCTCGCGTGTATGACAGGCACAAGCTTCTGCTTCGGTCTGAGCCGATGCTTCTGGTTGACGGAATCCTCGAGCGCCCGGCTGCTGCGGGCGGTGGAATCTCAATCCTTGTTACCGGGGTTTCGGGGCTTGGCCGCACGCTTGAGGGCCAAGCGCAGGTCAAGGATCTGTTCGCTGCGGACGCGCGGGAGCGCGAGGCGGCCGATCAG
>JAPLCH010000242.1 GCA_026392325.1 Solirubrobacterales bacterium
GTGGATGCGTCCTCGTGCACCCAGATCCTGTCGCTGCTCTTGGGCTTCTTGCAGCGGAACGCAGACGCTTTCTGGATGTTGCAGTAATCGGGGTCACCGGTTCGACGGGAAAGACTTCGACCAAGGATGTACTTGGGGCGGTTCTTGGATCGCAGGGAGAGGTCTTTGTGTCCTCAGGAAACCGCAATACTGAGGTCGGGTTGCCGCTTGAGCTGTTGGCTGTCCCGGAAACCGCGACAGCGGTGGTTCTTGAGATGGCAATGCGCGCTGAGGGAGAGATCGCTGATCTTGCCCGGATTGCAAGCCCGGACGCCGGAATCATCGTCAATGTCGGACCTGTGCATCTTGAAACGCTTGGATCGATAGAAAGAGTGGCCGCGGCCAAGGCGGAGCTGATCGGAGCCCTGCGACCGGGTTCGGTTGCTGTAACGCCCGAGGGTGATTCTCTCCTTCAGCCCTATCTGAGAGACGACCTTGTGAACATTACTTTTGGGCCAGCTGGGGACTCTCGGCTTGAGGCCGTCGAGGGCCGATCCCTGACCATTTCGGTGATGGGCCAAACACATGTGATGGATGTTGATTTCGACCAGCCACACAACCGTCTAAACCTTCTCGCTGCAGTCGCGGTTGCGACAGGGTTGGGGTTCGGTCTTCCGCAGAGCCTGCAAGTCGGTTTCTCCGGTCTCCGGGGGCAGCGAAAGGCCCTTGAGAATGGCGTGATCGTCATCGACGACTGCTACAACGCAAACCCAATGTCCATGAGCGCGGCACTCGCCGATCTGGCTGGTGAGCAGGATCGGCGTGGAGGCCGATCGGTTGCTGTGCTCGGAGACATGCTTGAACTGGGTCCTGAGAGCAGCAAACTCCATCGCGAACTGGGCAGCGCAGCGGCAAGTGCCGGAGTGGGGCTTCTGATCACGGTTGGTGCTCAGGCTGCCGAGGCAGCTGGCGGCTTTCCCGGAGTCTCCGTGGCTGTGGATGATGCCGATCAAGCTGCGAGTGAGCTGAAGGCTCGGCTCGCGCCCGGTGACACGGTCCTTGTGAAGGGATCCCGTGGGGTTGGCCTTGAGGCTGTCCTGCAGTCCCTTGAAGCGGACGGAGGGTGACATGGGCCGCGTTCTGATCGCTGGAACGGCGTCAATGCTGCTCTGCCTGTTCCTGGCCCCCAAATTCATCAGCTTCATCGCCAACCGCGAGTTTGGTCAGAACATCCGCGAGGACGGACCGCAGGGCCACATGTCCAAGGCGGGGACCCCAACGATGGGCGGGATCATCATCTTCGCGGCGATTTCCATCCCGTTCTTGATCCTCACAGCTGGGGGATGGGAGGAGGTGGGGGTCTTTGGCACAGCAATCGCATGTGCGCTCATCGGCTTTGCTGACGACTTCACCAAAATAGTCCGCAAGCGCTCCCTTGGACTGCGAGCACGGACGAAGCTCGCGGCAACGATGGTCGTCTCCGTTGGGCTCTGGTGGGTTGCCACCCAAAAGGCAGGGCTTCCCGAAACCGTGCGGCTTCGGTTCATTGATGCTGAAATCGACCTTGGGTGGATCTACCCGGTGTTCGTCTTTCTGGTTGTTGCCGGCTCAACGAGCGCCGTCAATCTGACCGATGGGCTCGACGGTCTGGCCGCTGGCTGCTGCGCCATTGTTCTCCTCGCCTACATCGGAATCACTTTCCTCACCACGGGACAGTCAGAGTTGGCGTTGCTCTGCGGCTGCCTTGTTGGAGCCTGTGTGGGGTTCCTCTGGTTCAACAGCTTCCCGGCAAGCATCTTTATGGGAGACACTGGCTCTCTTGGTCTAGGAGGGGCACTGGCTGCACTCGCAGTAATGACGCGAACGGAAATCCTGTTGATTCTGCTCGGAGGGATTTTTGTTATTGAAGCGCTGTCAGTCGTCATCCAGGTGATCTCATTCAGGTTCTTCAGGCGGCGTGTTTTCCTGATGGCTCCGATCCACCACCACTTTGAGCTCCGCCAGTGGTCTGAAACAAAGATCATTCTCCGCTTTTGGATTGTTGCCGCCGCGTTCAGTGCGATTGCATTCACTCTCTACCAGTCGAGCCTGAGATGAGCAATAGCCTTTCTCTGGAGAATCGGTCGGACCTCCCAGACGGCCCTTGGCTTGTCTGCGGCCTTGCCCGTTCTGGGCAGTCGGCCGCGGCCGCACTTTCAGCCAGAGGAGAGAGGGTCATCGGCATTGATGCCAGCTCACCTGAGGGAGCTTCTGCCCTTGCCGAATCTGGGGTGGAGGTTCACTTGGATACGGGCGGCGAGGCCTTTGTTTCCCAGGTATCGGCCGTTGTTAAAAGCCCCGGTGTCCCTGACAGCGCCCCAGCCGTTCGCGCAGCGCGTGAACTCGGAGTGCCGGTCCTGGGTGAGCTTGAGCTGGGTTGGAGGATGACATCCGGTCAAGTGATTGCCGTGACAGGTACCAATGGCAAGACGACCACAACTGAACTGATCGGTCACCTTCTGAGGGAGTCCGGGGAGGACTGCTCTGTCGTCGGGAATGTCGGGACGCCGATTACTTCCGTCGTTGGGACCGAAGCGGCATTGAAGACACTTGTGGTCGAGGCCTCGTCCTTTCAGCTCGAAGACTCCGTTGGCTTTGCGCCCGATGTCGCAGTCCTTCTGAACCTGGGCGCAGACCACATTGATCGCCATGGCACTGTGGCCTCTTACAGGGAGGCCAAGCTGAGGATTTTTGACCGACAGACAAGTGCTGACATAGCCGTGGTTCCAGAAGGAGAGGAATCCGTAGAAGGGCGTGGGGAAGCCAAGCGCGTGACCTTTGGTGGGTCTGACTCGGATATGAAGGTTTCGGATGGGGGGATCTACTGGCGGGGTGTCAGGCTTGCCGATACAAACGATTTCTCCCTTCCTGGCGAGCACAACCTCCTCAACGCCCAAGCAGCTGCCGCAGCATGCCTGATGCACGGCACCGACCCAGGGACTCTGGCGGATGGCCTGAGAACATTTGAGGCTGTCCCTCATCGGCTTCAGCTGATCAGTGACCAAGGTGGCGTGCGGTGGTACAACGACTCTAAAGCTACGAATGTCGACTCAACCCTCACGGCGTTGAAAGCTGTGGGGTCTGGCGTCCATCTTATTCTCGGTGGAGATGGCAAAGGCCAAGACTTCCTTCCACTTCGGGCTGCTGTTGCGGGCCACTGTGTCTCAGTGCACCTGATCGGCGAAGCAGAGGGTCAGCTCTTTGAGGTGCTCTCAGAGAGTGGAGTTCATGTCCAGCAGGACGGAGACCTGAAGCTTGCTGTGGCGTCCTGCGCCCGAACCGCCCGCTCGGGTGAATCAGTTCTGCTCTCACCGGCCTGTGCAAGCTTCGATCAGTTCAGAGACTTCGAACAGCGTGGCGAAGAGTTCTGCTCCCTTGTGGAGGCAAGTTCATGAGCCGACGCAGACTCAGACGCAAGGACGCGCCTGCCGTTCCGGTGAGTGAGCCCCGCGAGCAAAGGGCACTCGTCTTCCCCAAGGAGCACCGTGCGATCACCACAGCAGTTGTGATTCTCGTGGCGATCGGAGTGGTGATGGTTTACAGCGCTTCGTCAGCAAGCAACGCCCTCTCTTCGGGCGGTCAGGGAACAGGGCTTCTTCTGCGAACGCTTGGACTTGGGGTACTCCCCGGATTCCTGCTGCTTTGGTTTCTACAACGGATTCCACTGGACACGATCGGCCGCCACAGCAAGATCTTGATGGGACTGGCCTTGTTCCCTATTGCTGCCGTTCTGGTTCCGGGAGTTGGTCAATCGATCAATGGGGCGCAGCGATGGATCAACCTCGGAGTGACGAGCTTCCAGCCGAGTGAGATCGGAAAGCTTGCGCTTGTGCTCTATGTGGCTCACCTTGCGGTCACAAGGTCTCAAACGCTGGGCAATCTCAAGGCTGCCTTTAAATTCGTGATGTGGCCGATATTCCTTACCGCAGTCTTGATCGCCAAGGAGCCGGATCTGGGCACAGCCCTCGTCTGTGTTGCAACGGGCCTGACAATTGTCTGGATGGCAGGAATGCCGCTGCGCGTACTCGCTCCGATCCTCGGCAGTGCCGTCATGGGCGTCTTGCTGTTTGCGGTTGCTTCGCCCTATCGAGCTGCCCGGTTGACTGCGTTCCTCCACCCGTGGGCACACCAGGCAGACACTGGCTTCCAATCAGTTCAGGGTCAGATCGCGCTCGGCTCAGGTGGGATATTTGGGGTGGGACCAGGCCAGTCAGTTCAAAAGATCTTCTACCTGCCTGAGGCTCACACCGACTTCATCCTTGCTGTGATCGGGGAGGAGCTGGGTGTGATTGGAATCCTTGTCGTACTCGGCCTGTTCGGTGCGATTCTTAGAGCTGGGATGAACATTGCTCGGGATGCCGTTGATCCGTATGCGAAGCTGACTGCAGCGGGTCTTACCGCGTTGATCACTTGTCAAGCCATGCTCAACATATGGGTCGTTCTGGGGATCGCACCGCTTACGGGAGTGCCGCTTCCGTTCATCTCGTACGGGCCCACCAACTTGATTGTGCTCCTGTGTTCAACAGGCCTTCTGCTGAACATTGCTGCCACGGGTGGCACTCGCCTGCGGGCCGTGCCGGACATAGATGCCTCAACAAGCGAGGATTGGGATGCGGATTCTGATCGCAGCCGGCGGGACAGCCGGGCACGTGATTCCCGCGCTCAGCGTCGCTGACGAGCTGCGAGGGTCCGCTCACGAAGTTGAGTTTGTGGGAGGGGATCGTGCAGAAGCGTCACTGGTTCCGGCCGCAGGCTTCAAATTTCACCAGCTTCAGGCCGAGGGGCTGAGTCGGACGTCAAAGGTCAAGGCGTTCCGCGCGGCCTTGAAGGCATTCCCGGCAGTGTTGAGTGCCGTGCGTCTGGTGAGGCACACAAGTCCTGACGTGATTCTCGGTGGAGGCGGCTACGTGGCCGGAATTGTTGGCGCCGCCGCCGTTTTGACAAGGACGCCATTGGTCCTGACTGAGGCCGACAGCCATCTTGGGATATCGAACAGAGCCCTTGCTCGATTCGCGAAGAAGGTTTGTCTTGGCTTCCCGATTGAGGGTTGTGGGTCAGGGAAATTTCTGGTTACCGGTAGGCCCGTTCCCATTGGTGCGACTGACAGGTCGGTCGCCAGGCGACGGTTCGGGATCTCGAGTGATGCTCAGTGCGTTCTTGTTACTGGGGGGTCTCTTGGGGCTACATCGATCAACAAGGCGGCAGTGGAGGCCTTTGCGAACTCCGGGTTTGAGGTTCTTCACTTGGCCGGCGAGCGGGACCTTCCAAGCCTTACCTCTCCCCGTGACACGTATCATCTTGAGGGATATGTAGAGGGGTTCGGAGAGGCGGTTGCTGCATGCGATCTCGCTGTGGCGCGTGCTGGCGGGTCGGTCTTTGAGCTGGCAGCCCAGGGCTGTCCCGCAATCCTGATTCCCTACCCACACGCCGCGGGGGATCATCAGACCGGAAATGCCCGTTGGATGGAGGCAGCCGGGGCTGCAGTGGTGATAGCTGACGGTGACCTTTCGGCTGAATCGCTTGGGAAGGCGGTTGACTTGCTGCTGAAGGACCCCGCGCGTCTGGAGAAGATGGCCGCAGCGAGCTCCAGCCTGGCCCGGCCTGACGCTGCACGGGAAGTCGCAATGGTCGTGATTGATTCAGGTCGGAGCGCAAGCATGAAAATGGAGCCATCATGAGCCCGGTCGCAGAACAGATTTGGAACGGCCGGTCACTTCACTTTGTGGGGATTGGAGGGGCAGGGATGAGCGGCCTCGCCAGAATCGCGTTGGAACTCGGTGCCACCGTTAGTGGGTCGGATAGGACCACAGGCGGAGTTATTGAGGATCTGTGCGCGCTTGGGGCAGTTATTCACGCAGATCACAACGAGGCCAATGTCCCCGTCGACGCGGAGCTTGTTTACAGCTCTGCGATAGCAGCTGATA
>JAPLCH010000195.1 GCA_026392325.1 Solirubrobacterales bacterium
TCCCGCTCTCATCGATTGAGCAGCCGCCCATCAGCCGCTCATCAAAGGCAAAGTCGCCAAGCAGATTGAGCACTCCCACTGCAGAACTTGTGATCTCTGGGCCAATACCGTCCCCTGGAAGGAGAACGATGTTCTTCGACGCGCTCACAGTGATGTTGTGGCGACGTGGCTGAGTTCGCGGTCCTGCTCATAACGGCTGATCGCGTCAACCTGATTGAGCGTGATGGCTACATCATCAAGCCCGCCCAAAAGGCGGTCCCTGATGTCCGATTCGATCTCAAATAACTCGGTACGGCCACCAAACCGAACCTCCTGCTCGACAAGGTCAATCTCAGCCTCCGAGGCACCCATCAAAGCCCGAATGGCCTCCTCGGGAAGGATTACTGGCAGAAGGCCTACCTTGGTGCAGTTGGAGTAGAAAATGTCCGCGAAGCTTGAGGCCACGATCGCACGGAATCCATAATCCTCAAGCGCCCACGGAGCGTGCTCACGCGACGACCCGCAACCGAAATTCCGACCTGCAACCAGAATCGGATTGACCGGAAGATCCCAATCGGGCTCCTTGGCCCAATCGTAGAAAAGAAAGTCGCCAAACCCAGTCCGCTCGATCCTTTTCAGAAACTGCTTGGGAATGATCTGATCCGTGTCCACATCAGACCGGTCCAGAACGCTGACTCCACCACTGCTCACATTGACCGCTTCCATCATGAACCCCATTCTCTAATGTCGACAAACCGTCCTTCAATTGCTGCGGCAGCGGCCATCTGCGGAGAAACCAGATGCGTCCTCCCACCCTTGCCCTGACGTCCCTCAAAGTTCCGGTTTGAGGTTGATGCGCAGCGTTCGCCGGGCGAAAGTGTGTCCGGGTTCATCCCGAGACACATTGAGCAGCCGGCTCCACGCCAATCGAATCCAGCAGAACGGAAGATCTCATCGAGCCCCTCCGCCTCGGCTTGCGCCTTTATCTTGGCTGAACCTGGGACCACCATGGCACTCACTGTGGAAGCAACTTGACGGCCCTTCACAACCTCAGCCGCAGACCTAAGGTCGCCTATCCGAGAGTTGGTGCACGACCCGATGAACACACGATCCAACGCAATGTCTTCGATGGCCGTCCCAGCGGAAAGCCCCATGTACTCAAGCGCCCGCTCTTCACCTTCGTCTCTTGGTATGGGAACCGCGGAGCCGACCCCAATAACCATGCTTGGGGTCGTGCCCCAGCTGACCTGGGGTGAAATCGCTGATGCGTCAACAACCATTTCCTTGTCGAAATGGGCGCCCTCGTCCGTCTTGAGTTCGCTCCAACGCAGCTTGGCTGCCTCGAGATCCTCAGGGGCTCCCGGCTGGTCCTTGGTAAACCAAGCAAAAGTGGTCTCGTCCGGAGCGATCATCCCCGCACGTCCCCCACCCTCAATTGTCATGTTGCAGACGGTCATGCGCCCTTCCATAGAGAGAGCTTCGATGGCAGGTCCGGAGAACTCAACAACGTGACCTGAAGCCCCGTCCACACCCATCTGACCGATCGTCGCAAGGATCAGATCCTTCGCGGTAACGCCGAATCCAAGCGCACCCTCGTATCTGATCCGCATGCTCTTGGGCTTCTGCTGCACCATCGTCTGGGAGGCGAGAACGTGCTCTACCTCGCTGGTGCCAATACCGAAGGCTAACGCTCCAAACGCCCCGTGCGTCGCGGTGTGGCTGTCTCCACAAACGATCGTCATCCCCGGCTGGGTGACTCCAATCTCGGGCCCGATCACATGAACGATCCCCTCGCGCCCTGAACCGATAGAGAACACTGGTACCCCGAACTCGGCGCAGTTGGTTTCAAGCTTCTCAACCTGTTTCCGCGAAAGAGCGTCCTTGATCATCGATGCAGAGCTGGTCCCGTCGGTCGGAACATTGTGGTCGGCTGTGGCGAGCGTCCTGTCAGGTCGACGCACGGTGCGACCTGCCAAGCGGAGCCCCTCAAAAGCTTGAGGACTGGTCACTTCGTGGACGAGGTGCAGGTCTATCCAGATCAGGCCAGGAGCAACCTCATGTTGCTCCCAAATCTTGTCGAACAGTGAGGTGGGCGTCACGGGGTTCCCTTCAGGTCGGAGGTAATTGGAAGTTCAGCACGGCTGACTGCATTTGAGAGTGCCCTGATGTAGGCCCTCGCAGCAGCTTCAACAACATCATTTGCGACTGCCTGCCCTGCGCCGGTCACTCCGTTCAGATCAATCACAACGGAGGTCTCACCGAGGGCATCCTCCCCCGCGGTAACCGCGTCAACTCTGAACTCGCGCAGGGCTGGAGCAAGTCCACATGCATTCGAGAGCGCTTGGAACAAGGCGTCAAACGTTCCGTCACCAGTTGCTTCGCCGGCTGCACTATTGCCGTCTGGAAGCTTGACTGAAACCGTCGCAACGGGAGACTCGCCACTTCCTGTGTGGACCTTGAATGACTCGAGCGCGAACCCGGCCTCGTCGTGGCGGATTTCGTCGGTGACGAGCGCTTCAAGATCCATGGCTGTGACTTGCTTCTTTCGGTCCGCAATCTCCTTAAACCGCTTGAAAGCCTGATTGAGAGCCTGGCCCTCAACGCTGTAGCCCAACTGCGAGAGTGCATCTGCAAGTGCATGCCTTCCGGAGTGCTTACCCAGCACGAGCGAATTGGCGTCAAGGCCGATGCTTCTCGCATCCATGATCTCGTAGGTAGTGCGCTCCTTGAGCACGCCATCCTGATGAATTCCAGACTCGTGGGCAAAAGCGTTCCTTCCCACAACCGCCTTGTTCGGCTGGACCGCATAACCCGTCAGCCTGCTGACAAGACGGCTTGTCTTTGCGATTTCCTCTGTGTTGCAGTTGGTGAACAGACCGCCATAAGCATCACCTCTGGTTTTGAGGAGCATCACTACCTCTTCAAGTGCGGCATTGCCCGCGCGTTCACCGAGCCCGTTGATGGCGCATTCAATCTGGCGCGCACCGGCCGTCGCTCCCGCCACCGAATTGGCAACGGCCAGCCCGAGGTCGTTATGACAGTGAACTGAAACCACTACGTCTCTGAGCTGGGGAACAAGTTCGTACAAACGGGCGAGATAGGCCTCGTACTCATCTGGCGTTGTGTAGCCAACGGTGTCAGGAATGTTGATGGTCGTGGCTCCCTCCTCAACGGCAACAGCGCAAACCTCGGCGGTGAACTCAATATCCGCACGCGTCGCATCCATCGGGGAAAACTCAACGTCTTCACAAAGTCCTCGGGCGTGCACAACTGCGGCCCTCGCCTGTCCCAAGACATCTTCCCTCGTTGTTTGGAGCTGGTGAATGATGTGTATGTCTGAGGTCGAAATGAAGGTATGGATCCTGGGGCGCGCAGCAAAACGAACCGATTCCCACGCAGCATCAATGTCCCCCTTGTGGGTTCGTGCAAGCCCAGCGATGATCGGGCCTTCAACCTGCTGAGCGATTGAGCGGACGGCTTCCGAATCACCAGGGCTGGTGATTGGGAACCCAGCCTCAATCACATCAACACCGAGCCGTGCCAGCTGATGGGCGATCTCCAGCTTTTCAGCCGTATTGAGCGAGATCCCGGGAGATTGCTCCCCGTCTCTCAATGTCGTGTCAAAGATGAGTACTTGCTTTGGGTCCTTCATGGCGCTGATTCCTTTCCGCTCTTTATCTCGTGTTCCTTGCATGTGGCGGCAGTCAGCGGCCGCCTCGCGTTATTCCCCGCTTAGCGGGGAAAACAGGAGAGAAATCGTTGGTTGAGCGAATCGTGCCATCGAGGCACAGCCTAGCAGCGACAGACGTCTCCAACCGGGGACGTCACGCCGCCTGCCTGAAGCCGTCAGCTTTCAGCCAAAAGCGCCGGATCCGCCGTTTCGCGTTGGCTGTTGTTCACGAAGAAAGGACGGTGAGCGAAGTTTGCATAAGCCATAGCAACAACGCCCATCAGAAGCAGACCAACACCGATGACGAACGGAAGCCCAATTCCAAAGATGGCTTCGCCACTTCCATTGGCGGGATCCACATATTCGATGCAGGCCTTAACAAAAACACCGGTTAGAGCAAGCGCTCCAAGAAACGGCAGGAGCCCGACGAGCACGAAGTTCTTCAGCGACTTCCGGAGCTCGTGCCTGAAATACCAAACACAGGCGTAACCCGTCAATCCGTAGTAGAAGCAGACCAGAAATCCGCAACCTGTCAGCGAATCAGCAAGAACATTCTGTGAAAGGAGATTGACGACTACGAACCAGATAACCGAGAGCACCCCAAAGATGATCGTCGCATGCCCTGGGGTCTGATGCTTCCGGTGTACCTCTCCAAAGTAGCTTGGGATCGCGGCCTTCCTGGCCATCGAAAGCGCCGTGCGTGCCGCTGGGAGGATTGTCGTCTGTGTCGCGGCGGCTGAAGAGGTGAGAACCGCGATGATAAGCAGCTTGTCAAGTGGTGATCCAAACACCGCCGTGCCCAGGCCGCCGCCGAAGACTTCTGACGAGTGAGCGTCTGAACCCAAGTAATCCGCTCCCGCAAAAGCCTGCGCCGAAACCGTCACGATGACATAGATGAGCAGCAGAAGGACGGTTGAAAGTACCGCCGCCTTGCCAGGTGCATTAGCTCCGTCAACCGTTTCTTCGTTGACCGACACGCCAGAGTCCCAACCCCAATAGAGGAATACACCAAGAAGAAGGCCGTCCAACATTGGCGCGGAACCAACTGAGAACGGATTTAGCCACTCGAGACTTGGGTGAATGGCGTGGAACCCGGCTCCACCGGCCGTGCCTCCGTAAACCTTGACCAAAGCAACCACAGAAAATGCAAGGAGCGTGACTATTTCTGCCAGAAGAAGGCCTTGCTGCGTACGCGCCGACGCCTCAATCCCGATGTAACAGATTGCCGACATCACAACTATCCAGACCACCCCAATTACGGTGACCCAGAGCGTCGACTGACTGACCCCGACCAAGTCGAGCGAATATGCGCCGGCAATCTGCGATTGGGTCGCCATGACGACCAGATCAGCGAGCAAGAGTCCCCATCCGGCGATCCACCCCAGATGTGGCCCGAAAGCCTTTGTTACCCATGAAAAAGTGGTACCCGCGTCAGTATCGGCCTTGTTCATCCACCGATACGCAAACGCGACAAAAAACATCGGCACGAAGCTCACGAGCATCACTGCCGGAGCATGGAGACCTACTCCCCCGATGGCCACGATCAGCCCAATTGTCGTGGCGAGGCTGAAACCGGGCGCAGTTGAAGCCACCCCGATGACAACGTTTGAAACAAAAGTGATCGCGTTCTTCTTCATCTGCGGCTGTTCACCTGACTGCTGTGGCGCTGTTGCTGCTCCCATTTGGCTCTCCCCCTCTTAGTGGACCATTGGAATGATTCGAAGATACTCCTGAGCCCGGCACAACGGGGTTACCTGCCGATGCGGTAGCCAAGCCGATCAGGAATGCCCGCCAAACCCCTGGCAAGGGCGCCAGCCGATGCCCCCCGCTCCCCCGCGCGCTCCTGTGAGTCAATCCCGCGTCTGATCAACTCACCGCCCCAGCGTCTAAATGGCTCCGGTGGCAAGCGCTTTGGCGTGGACAGAAGCAGTGGGGCAGCACCATGATCGGGCCCGAACTCTCCAAGACTGAGATCGGCAAGGGCATCTCCGCAGAGCCGTGACGGGCCAACCCCATTTCCCGTATACCCAAATGCGGCATGCCATCCGGGTGCGAATGCCCTCAAGCCTGGAAGATGCCTTGGAGAAGCATCAACTGGCCCACCCCACGAGTGTGCAATCTCAACGCCCCCTAGCCCGGGGAAGAAACGAACAAGGTCCTTCCTGACTTGCGCAACCACACCGGCATCAATCGAGTCGCGGGAAGAAGGCCTAACACCGCTGGCTATGCGCCCCCCACCCCAGCCAAAGAGAACACGACCATCAGGCGTTGGACGGAAGTAATGGACCAAGTGCCGGGCGTCTGTAACAGCGACACCGTCCCCCCAGCCCAAACTCTCAATCAGCTCTGGCACGGGTTCGGTCATAACAATGTGGCTGGATGTCAGCGTCAGCTCCCGCTTCAGGCCTCTAAACGACGTCGAGCCAGCGCCAGCGGCCAGGATCCCCTGTGCTGCCTGGACAAGTCCGTCGGCTGTCCTTACCTGAACACCAGATGAGTTCGAGCTGAGCGCCGTGACGCGTGTCTGCTCAAAGAGCCGAACGCCAAGCTTGAGAAGCTCGCGCCGAAGTGCCATCGAAAGCCGTCCGGGATTGACCGTTGCAGCTCCAGGGACAATTGCGCCGTTTTCAAAGACGGGAGAGAAACACCGTTGGTTCACCTCATCTTTGGACAAGGGAACCAGAGCATCAGGGCGACTAATCGCTCGGCAAGCCTCAACGGCTTCGAGACCACGCCCGCAGTTGACGATCATCTGTCCGACCGGCCGAAACCAAATGTCCTCTCCGGCCTCAGCTGCCCACCGGCCAATGTCAGCCACAGCATCCTCCGACGCCTTAAGGAGTCGAGCCGCCGGTGCCGAGCCAGACTCTTTGATCACTCTCGGCATCGCGTGCACAAGGGAGTCGGCGAAGCCGCCATTCCTGCCGCTTGGGCCTGTCCCACAGATCTCTGACTCGACGATGCAGATGGAGTCTGGGGGAACTCGCCTCGCCAGCGAAAGCGCCGCCCACATCCCAGTGAAGCCGCCTCCGACAATCACGTAAGAGAACTTCTTGGTGCCGCTCAGCCGTTCAGAAACCTCAGGCGCTCCGTTTGACTCCCACGCGTCCTTGAGCCACCACCCAAAAGCGTCGTGAGTGCCGGACCCCATGTTGCCCTAGAGCGAGAGAGTCCTCGCGTCTTCGAACCCGTCCTGGGCAAGGAGAGCCTCGAGCGCTTCAGTTGGAACTGGAGCATCAGTCGTAACAGCGATTGCAGCCTGTTCACCGGAGCCGGATTCCTCCGGTTGCCTGCCAACAGCAGCAGAAACAATGTTGACACCGTGGCGGCCCAGCTCAGTGCCAATGACACCAAGCATTCCAGGGAGATCCTTGTAGCGCACGAGCGTAAGGTTTCCCTCGAGCTGAACGTTGAACCGCTGTCCCCAGGCCTCAAGCAAGTGCGGCCTGTGCCGTTGCCCCAGAACCGTCCCCGCTACACCTACTGAAACGCCGCCGGCAGTGGCAGTCACCCGGACCATGTCTGTGTAGTCCCTAACCACCGTTGAGGATCGCTCCTCAACCTCTATTCCGCGCTCGCTGGCAAAAGAAGATGCGTTGATCTCGTTTACTGGCTCGGCGGTGCGTCCAGAGAGGGCTCCCATCAGTGCTGCACTAACAAGCGGACGGGTATCCCGGTCTGCGATCCCCCCGAGAAGGTCCACTTCCAGAGACTCGACTCCCCCAGCAAGCTCCACAGCGATTCTCGCCAGGTCTCTACAAAGAGGTACATATGGTCCAAGGAAGTCCCGGTCCTCGGCGCTGATTGCCGGAAGATTGACGGCCGTGCTGACCGTCTGTCCCGTAAGCGCTGCCAGCACTTGCTCGGCTGTCTGGACACCAGCCCGATCCTGAGCTTCGACAGTTGAAGCTCCAAGGTGTGGAGTCACGACGACGTTGTCGTAACCGGAGAAGAGGGGATGTTCAGTGATGGGCTCCTGCTTGAAAACGTCGAGTGCGGCCCCCGCCACCTTCCCCGAATCCAACGCGGCCTGGAGAGCGAGGTCATCAACCAATCCTCCACGTGCACAGTTGATGATCCTGACGCCATCCTTCATCTGAGCGAACGCCTTCTCATTGAGAAAGTCCTTCGTGGCACAGACTTCATCAGGCACCAAACAGGAAACACTCCAAACTGAAACCACTTTTGGAGATGAGCTTCATGTCATCGTTTTCTTGATCAAACTCATTGC
>JAPLCH010000232.1 GCA_026392325.1 Solirubrobacterales bacterium
CATGAAGACCTTGAATGCCGTTGATGTCCAATGGCTCGTTACCAACCCCAGCAGGACACTTTTCCTGATCACAGCTCTCGCCGTGCTCGTGCTGCTGATATTCGCCGTGCTCTCTGTCCGGGTCAAGGCCTTCTGGCAGCGGGTCCGACAGGGCTTGACGATCATCTTTGACCGACCGCGCTACTTCCGTGAGGTGTGGCTGGTTCAGCTTGCAGCTTGGTTTGCCAAGGCGGGTGCGTTCTGGTTCATGCTGACCGCCTTCGGCATTGGGGCCAATATTCACAATGTGCTGCTGATACTGGCGAGCACGGCAGTGGCAACCGCGGTCCCAATTGCACCGGGTGGGGCTGGTGTTCAGCAGGCTCTGATCGTGAAGGTCTTTGCGACGGCCGCCCCAGCGACGGTGGTGGCCGCCTACTCGGTGGGGCAGCAGCTCGCGATTGCGGTCTTCTGCTTCCTGCTCGGCCTTGCCGCCCTGATCTTCATCTTCGGGTTCAGGTCATTTGGAGAAGTCCGTCGGGCGGGCAAAGAGCACCGCGAAGCGCAGCGGTCGTGAACTGCTTGAGGCCGAGGGACTGAGAGCTACTGAAGGCCTTGGCGCGCTTCGCGCACCAAGGTGACTGCTTCTGGGAAGACCGTGGCCATGCAGGAGCGGATCTGCTCCGACTGCTCTGCGGTCGTGCCCTGAATGTTGACGCGGTTGATGGCTGCGACCGTAAGGGTCACGGCAAGCTGAATCGCGTTGTCGGCCCAGGCAAGCTTCTGCCCGCCTTGGAGCTGTTCAAACATCTCTGCGAACTGACGACTCATGTCGTCTGAGTCGCCAAATGGGAATGAGAATCCTTCGGGGCCGTCCATGGACTCTCAGGATACCTGCTCTGCGGGTAAGGTTCGACTTGCATGAGCGCTCAAGAAACAGTCGAGGTAGAACAAGGCTTCGCGCCGCGTGTCGCAATCCTCACTGCGGTGGCGGGTCTCTTCCCGATTATCGGGACGCTGGTCATGGGCCCCTTGAGCAATCCACCAAAGAACTTTGCCGCCAATCTGCTGTATTTCCACTGGCATTCAAGCTCGCAGCTGGCAGGCTCCTTCATCAAGGGAGTGGGTCTCCTCTGCATCGTGGTGCCGACGATCTTCCTGATCCGCGCAACGCTTGCCCGCGGTGGAAGTGTCCCCCGTGTGACCCCGGCACTCTCAATCATCGGAGCGGTAATCCTCTGCGTTACGACCATCTTCGTCGCTGCGCTTGAGGTTTCGGTCTCCTCAGACTTCTTCTCCAAGACTGGCCTGACCTACTCTCAGGCTCAGAGCCTCTTCAAGGGACAGGCGATGGTTGCCGCAAGCGGAGCGCAGTTCCTTGGGTCGGTTGCGGTCGCCTTCGGGCTCGCGATGGCCTCACTCAATGCAATGCGCGTTGGTCTACTCACTCGCTTCCTTGGTTACATCGGCATTCTCGCCGGAGTGATGATCGCCATCCCGGTTTTCTCCCCACTGCCTGTAATTCAGGGATTCTGGTTCCTTGCGATTGCGGCAATCATCGGAAACAAGTGGCCGCAGGGCCGTCCCCCAGCATGGGATGACGGTGAAGCCCACCCTTGGCCATCGGCTTCCGAATCACGCACGCGGGCAGCAGAGCAGCGCGAAGCTTCAAAGAACGGCAAGCCAGCCTGATCTACAGCAGTCTTGAAGCAAGGGGGAATTGCAATGGCAGCAGATCGACTTGTTGGTGAGGCACTTGAGGTTGAGTTGGAACGGCTGCTTGAGGAAGGCGCTTCCTTCCCACCGTCGCAGGAGTTCGTTGGCTCAGCGCTGATTTCAGACACCGCTGTCTGGGATCGGGCAGACGCTGATCCAGTTGGCTTTTGGGAGGAACAGGCGCGAGAGCTTGTCTGGGCCAAGCCCTGGGACACGGCTCTGGATGACTCAAACCCGCCGTTCTACGACTGGTTCAAGGGGGGGGAGATCAACGCGTCTTACAACTGCGTTGACCGCCATGTTGAGGCTGGTCTTGGCGACAGGGTCGCATTTCACTGGCATGGCGAGGACAACTCCCAGCGCACCATCACCTACTCAGACCTTCACCGTGAGGTTCAGCTGGCCGCGAACGCGCTCAAAGATCTTGGTGTAAAGCCTGGGGAGGTTGTCGGCATTTACCTGCCGATGATTCCCGAGGTTGTGGTGGCGATGCTTGCTTGCGCCCGCATCGGCGCCCCACACAACGTTGTTTTCGGCGGGTTTTCCGCGCAGGCTGTTGCGGAACGGATGGAAGTCTCCGACGCGAAGGTGCTGATCACGGCGAGTGGCGCGCGCCGCAAGGGAAAGGCCGCTCCGGTCAAGGAGCAGGTGGATGCTGAGATCAATGGTCGGGATGGTGGCCTGCCAAGCCTTGAACACATCCTTGTGGTCAAACACGCTGGTCAGGACGCTCCGATGCTTGACGGACGGGATGTCTGGTGGCACGAGCAGCTGCAAAGTGCCGACCCGGACTGTCCAGCTGAACCATTTGACGCTGACCATCCGCTTTTCATTCTCTATTCATCAGGCTCAACGGCCAAGCCAAAGGGCATCCTGCACGGAACGGGCGGCTACCTCACTGGCGCAGCCTGGACCCACAAGCACGTGTTTGACCTCAAGGCAGACAAGGACGTCTGGTTCTGTTCCGCGGACGTCGGTTGGATTACAGGCCACACCTACATCGTCTACGGCCCGCTCGCCAACGCTGCGACCAGCATCATGTACGAGGGTGCTCCGGACTATCCACACCAAGGAATCTGGTGGGAGCTGATTGAGAAGTACAAGGCAACGATGTTCTACACGGCGCCGACTGCGATCCGAGCCTGCATGAAGTGGGGGGCTGAACTTCCAGCCAAGTACGACCTCTCCTCACTGCGCCTGCTCGGCTCGGTAGGCGAGCCAATCAACCCGAAAGCATGGCTTTGGTACCACTTGGTTATTGGAGGCGGAAACTGTCCGATCGTTGACACTTGGTGGCAGACGGAGACGGGGCACATCATGATTTCGCCCCTTCCGGGAGTGACAAATGCAAAGCCAGGCTCAGCGACTCGCCCTCTGCCGGGGATCCGCGCGGAGGTGGTTGATGAAGCTGAAGGGAATGAGGTCGAGCGTGGCCGGCAAGGCCTGCTCGTTCTCCGCGGCTCGTGGCCCGGAATGCTCAAGACTCTCTATGGCGACGATGAGCTGTTCATTCAGACGTACTTCTCCCGCTTTGGCAAGGAGACCTATCTCGTTGGTGACGCCGCCCGTCAGGACGCAGATGGCGACATGTGGGTCATCGGTCGGATTGATGATGTCGTGAACGTGTCCGGCCACCGTCTGTCAACAGCAGAGGTTGAATCGGCGATCGTGGGTCATCCTGCCGTCGCGGAGGCAGCTGTGATCGGTCAATCCGATGAGCAGAGTGGCCAAGCCATCTGTGCGTTTGTGACGCTTGAGTCCAGCCATGCGACGAGTGACGAGATCATGGCGGAGATCAACCAAGTTGTGGCGGATCGGATCGGCAAGTTTGCCCGTCCCAAGCGGATCATCTGGTCCGACGATCTTCCCAAGACAAGGTCGGGGAAGATCATGCGCCGCCTCCTGCGCGACATCGCTGAGGGTCGCGCACTTGGTGATGTGACGACCCTGCGAGACCCGGCAGTTATGGCCGAGCTCGAAAAGCAGGTTGCAGCTCAGGCTTCCGAAGAGGGCTGAGAGGGCCTTCCAGCCCGCAGAAAAGCCCGCCTCCCCCGTAAATCGGGGAAGACGGGCTTCTGTTCAATGCTGCTTGTGACTAGGCCTGGGGGCCGTCAGTTGGTGGTGCTGGTGGAGCAGGAGGAGCAGGTGGTGCTGGTGGAGCCTGTGCCGCAGGCGCAGCTGCCGCAGCTACTGCCGGTCCACCATCTGGGCCGTCGCCGTACTGGTTTGGTCCCTCGCTCGGGGTGAGCAGGAAAACGAGCATCACGATGAAGCCGATCAGTGGAAGGATTTGGA
>JAPLCH010000214.1 GCA_026392325.1 Solirubrobacterales bacterium
ACCACGCATCATGAACATCAGGAAAGGTGAGGAGGCACAAACAGTCGCTCAGGACCGAACCCCCATCCAGCACTGCGTCTTGGGCCGTCCCCTCGAAGAGCTGCGACCAGGAATCGTTCGCTTGGGACACGTTCCCATCACCTCCCACAAGGCAATGCGGCCTGACCAGAAGCTCAGCTCCTGCGCCGTTATTCAGCGTAACCATTTAGCAGGCAAATTTGAGTTAACTGTGACATCTCAGTAGTGGTCATGATGGAGGGAGCCTTTCTGATACCGCCGTCCGATTAACGAAAGCGACCTGAGGGCCGGGTGGTAAACAACACCCACCCAGCCCCTTGGCGCTTCAACTACAGAACTCCGAACCTATGGGGTTACAGGAGTGCTCGATCCGCAGACGACATAAACGGTCATCGTTGCGGTTGGGTCAACGGCCATGGCGTACCATCCACCTGTAACAGGCTTGGTGGCCTGGATGCTGAAGTCACTCGTTGCATCAGTGATCTCCGCACCGCCTGAAAGGACAGTGTCGCCAGCTTCACATACCGCCGTTCCGACTCCGTCGACTGCTGCGGCCGTTGCTTGGTAGGTCCGAGCAACTAGGCCGTTGGCTCCGGCAGCGCCTCGTTCACCTGCGGCGCCTGCAGCACCTGCGGCACCTGGGGCTCCGGCAGCGCCTGCGGCACCGTCGTTTCCTGCAGCACCTGCGGCACCGTTGTTGCCGTCAGCGCCTGCGGCACCGTTGGTTCCGTCAGCACCTGGGGCACCGTCAGCTCCACCTGGACCGGCTGGACCTGCATCACCGGCTGGACCGGCTGGACCGGCTGGGCCGGTTGCACCGTCAGCGCCTGCATCACCGGCTGGACCGGCTGGGCCGGTTGCACCGTCAGCACCTGCAGCACCGTTGGTTCCGTTGGTTCCGTCAGCGCCTGCAGCACCGTTGGTTCCGTTGGTTCCGTCAGCGCCTGCAGCACCGTTGGTTCCGTTGGTTCCATCTCGACCGTTCAAACCTGTGAGTCCGTCACGACCAACCAGGCCGTCACGACCTGCAAGTCCGTCACGACCGTCGATCCCAGTGGGACCGGCAGGACCAGTTGCTCCACGTGCGCCTGTTGCGCCTGTCTTGCCCACCTTGACGGCAGATGACTTGGAACGCTTGGCAGCATCAGCAGGGGCAACAAAGCCAAATGACAATGCTGTCAGAAGTGCAGCCAACGTGGCTGCGATGGAAACCAGAAGCGTCTGCTTCTGCGGCATTCTCAGTGCCTTTGATGTCGTAGGTACTTGCATGAATTAGAACTCTCTTTCTCTTGTTTATTCATTCACTGCTTTGGGTAAGTTCCGTAGGGCCGCAAGAAAGGCGACCCTTGTGCGACAAGTCAGCCGCAGCTGCTCAAGGCCTTCTGGCGCTCGTCTACAAACGACAGCTTGAGCGCGCCAGTCGCCTTGCCTGTGAAGGCGGAGACTGAAACTGCCGGGTACATTCCGACTGCCTTTTCGACGCAGGCTTGCTTTGAAAGGCTTGATCCCACCTGCCAGAGCGACACGGCGGCGACCGCAAGCGCGACAGTCGCGAACACTGCAACCACCGTGGACAAGGAACGCTGCTTGGGACCTGCAGCCACTGGCTGCTCGTAGTACTCGGTTGTGGCACTCATGTGGGGACTCTTTCTCTGGGGGGTGCCTGACTTCAGGCAAGATCTTGCGCTGGTGCGGTATTAGTGAGTTACGGTAACCATCGTCTTCTAGTTGCGCAATAGGGTGTTCTGCCTAGTGCTATGTGGCTGCGGCACGAACTTTCCCTTTACTGAAAGGGAAAGGCGTACCACGCCGATCCCACATTTTTGTGGCCTGACAACCTCCGAGTCCCCCGATCCGGCTCTGATGCGCGAGACTTCCAGCCATGGACGCTCCGCTGAATGGCAAGGCCGCCTCAACCGACCCACGGGTTGTGATCATTGGCGCTGGATTTGGGGGGCTTGCCGCGGCAATCGAGCTGCAGCGCAGCGGGCACACCAACTACACCGTTATTGAACGCCAGGCTGATGTCGGCGGCGTCTGGCAGGCAAACCACTATCCGGGCGCGCGCTGTGATGTGCCCTCAATCATTTACCAGTACTCATATGACCTGCGCCCGGACTGGTCTCGGCGCTTCGGTAACCACGCTGAAATCTGCGACTACCTGCGCGATGTCTCTAAACGGTTCGGCGTACGACCTCACATCCGGTTCAACACATCGGTAGAAAGCGCCACATACAACGAGGGCAGCTCAACTTGGAGCATCACTCTGGCTGATGGTGAAGTTCTTGACGCCGATGTGATGATCTGCGCGACAGGCCAGCTCAGCCAACCCAAACTGCCAGATGTCCCTGGGCGGGCCTCCTTCGCCGGCGCCCAATTTCACTCAGCTGAATGGGACGAGTCCGTTGACCTGACGGGCAAGAGCGTTGCTGTTGTGGGCGCGGGAGCAAGTTCAATTCAGATCGTTCCGGCAATAGCCGAGCGGGTAGGACATCTGAGCCTTATCCAGCGCAACCCCAACTGGGTAGTTGGGAAGATGGATTGGGCCCCCAGCAAGCTCGAAAAGACGCTCGGAAAGCGAGTACCGCTCTTCCTGCGCGCCTACCACAACCTGATCTGGCTCTACTTCGAATCGCGTTACCCACTGGTGCTGAACAGCATGAATCCGGTCAGGAAGGTCTGGGAGCGCATCCTCCGCCGTCACATCGCCAAAGTCCTTGACAATCCCCAGAAGGCAGCAGCCTGCACCCCGGACTACCCACTGGGCTGCAATCGGATCCTCCTCTCCTCTGAGTGGTACGAAACGATCGCACGCCCGGATGTGTCCGTCGTCCGCTCAGGCGTGGCACAGGTGGACGCAAACGGCATTGTCTGTGAAGACGGAAGCCGTGTTGACGCCGATGTAATCGTCTGGTGCACAGGCTTCAAGGCAACTGAGTACATCGCCCCGATGGAAGTCACAGGCCGCGACGGACTGAACCTCCGCGATGCTTGGTCTGATGGCCCAGAGGCCTACCTTGGGCTTGTAACCCCAGGATTCCCCAACATGTTCATGGCATATGGGCCAAACACCGGCAGCCTGACCAACACTCTCGTCTACATGTTTGAGCGCCAAGCCGACTGGATTCGCCAGGCCATTGACTTCATCAGTACAACGGGCGTAACGCTCGAGGTCCGTGAGGATGTCAACCGCGAATTCAACGAAGAGATCCAAGCGCGCTTCCAGAACATGGTGTTCACCGCTGGCTGCCCAGGTTGGTACACAACGGACTCCGGCAAGGTGACAGCGGTTTGGGCCGGATCCCATGTGGAATACGGCCGACGGGTTGCCCACTTGGATCCGTCCGTGTTTGTTCGAAGTCACTGAGCAGCAGCGCTGGCTCTGAAGGACCTCTAGTAGTGAACTTCAGTCGGGCTGCAGCAGCCCGGCGCAGTCGGCTCAGCCGGTTACGCGTCGCTCTTCAATGGCGCGGTTCTGCTGGCGCTCACTGGCAATCTCGATACCTACAACAACGAGAACCACGTTCACAAGCACGCCGATTCCGAGGAACGTGGCGAGAAGGCCGATGGTGTAACTGACTGCTGGGCTCATTGCAAGGATCATCTGTCGGCAATCCTAGCGCTCAGGCCCGGCGGAGCGAAGTCCGCTGACCCTTGGTGACCGAATAAGCCACCAAGGGAGCGGTATCGAGAATCAGGCAACCAGCCGCAAGCCCCTGTTTTAGGGGGTTTGGAGCTGGTCTAAAGCTTCAGGCTGCGATTCGGCGTGACTCAATGTGGACGCTTACTTTGCGCTTGACACGCTGAAGGGCGTTGTCCACAGTCTTCGTGTCCCTGCCGGTGCGTTCTGCGATCTCTTCATACGGACGACCGTCGAGATAGAGCGCGAGAACCTCGGCCTCAAGCTCAGAAAGCTCTGCGGAGAGACAGTCAACAAGTGCGCGCAACTCCTGGGCGGAGATGACACGGCTTGCCGGATCGTCAACCTTTGGTCCAGGAATGAACTCTTCGAGCGTTGGCTCGCCTTCGCCCTGCTGGCCACCCGGTGATGAAGAGAAAGAGACGTACTGGTTCAGAGGGGTGTGCTTGTTACGAGTGGCGGTCTTTACGGCCGTGATGATCTGCCGGGTGATGCAAAGCTCGGCAAAGTTCCGGAAGCTCGACTCGCGGTCCGTTCGGAAGTCACGAATCGCCTTGTAGAGACCAACAAGTCCCTCTTGAATCAGGTCGTCCGAGTCGCCTCCAGCAAGGAAGTAGGAGGAGGCCTTGAGACGCACAAACCCGTGATAACGGCGGACCAACTGGTCCATGGCCCTGTCGTCGCCCTGCTTGGCGAGGGCAATAAGGAATAGGTCCTCAACCTTAGGTCGAGCCTGAGACTTTCTAACGTAGTTCTGTGTAGCTGGAGACATCCGATCGTCCTTTCGCACGGCTCATGCCGTTATGGTCGTCGGCGCACTGCCTCCCCTGGCGCCCTGCTTCTCGATAGTTGCCCAGTCCCAAACCTCATGTCTAAACCTGAGGTAGAACCTTATGGCAAGGCGTCAGCTTTCCATAGCACTGCACTTTTGTCAAGCGGAAATGTTACGAACCTTGAAGAAGGCCGTTTTCATTAGTTATTTGACCCGGTAGAAAGGGTCAGGCTTGGCGCTGGCGTACCGCTTCGTAAAGCAGGGCTGCTGTGGCAGTCGCCACGTTCAAAGACTCGATGCGCCCCACCAGGGGCAAGGCAACCAAGCGATCGCACTCTGAGGCAACCCGTGGCCGCAATCCTTTGCCTTCAGATCCCATGACAAGCACGACAGGACCCGTCCAATCAACGGCGTCCCAGCTCTCGGCTCCATCCATGGCAGCCCCGTGCGACCAGAAGCCAGCATCCTTGGCATCAGAAAGAAAGTCAGACACATTCCGAACCTGGGCGATCTTCAGGTATTCGACAGCACCGGCGGACGAACGACAGACCGCTGGTGTGACCTCCGCACTTCGATGCCTGGGGATGATCACCCCATCAGCGCCTGCTGCCTCCACCACTCGGCAGATGGCGCCAAGGTTGCGAGGATCCTGAACCTCATCAAGCACCACAAGTAAGGCGTTGGGAATTGCCAGAAGCTCAGCGGGGTCGGTGTAGGCAAACTCCGACACCTCTGCCACGACGCCCTGGTGTTCGCTCGACCCACACTTGTTCTCCAACGCCTGTGGGTCTGAAGCCTCAACCTTCAAGCCTTTTGGCCAATCTGCCTCAGCACCACGGGAGGAGACCCATACGCGTTCAACGCTTCGCGGGCCGGCAATGGCCTCGTTAACAGCGTTTCTGCCGTAAATGATCACGGGGCGGGAATCAGTTCGGGGCCGGCGCCACCGTCACGGACAACCCACCCGCGTGCAAGCAAGTCGTCTCTGATCCTGTCCGCCTCCGCCCAGTCCTTGGCGGATCGGGCTGACTCACGGGCTGTCAGCAGCTCAAGCGATTCTGCGTCAGGGCCATCACTGGAGACTTCGACCAACAGATTCTCAAGTGCCAGAACGGAGAGCATCTCAACAAGATCGTCACCACCAACACCCTCGCCTTCCCGGTTGGCCTCGCGAATCCAGCCGAACAGCTCAGCCAATGCGGCAGGAGTGTTGAAGTCATCGGCGAGCGACTCAAAGAAACGCTCTCTATAAGGACGAAGGGAGTCAGGAGAAGGTCCTGGCACTACCTTGCGGGCAACCTCACGGATACGTGCTGCGCGCGCGTTTGCCTCCGCGAAGCGCTCATCAGTGCAAGAAAGCGGCTGCCTGTAGTGGCCGCCCAGCAGCCAGATGAGCACAGCATCACGCCCGTGAGACCCGATGGCCTCATGGAGCAGCAGGACGTTGCCGACAGACTTCGCCATCTTCTCCTCGCCAAAGCGCACCATGCCGTTGTGCATCCAGATCCGGGCAAGCGGCTTGCCGCGAGCAGCAGCAGTCTGCGCCTGCTCATTCTCATGGTGGGGAAATACAAGGTCGCTGCCACCGCCATGGATTTCAAAATCCACGCCAAGCTCTGCTTCCGCCATGGCCGAGCACTCAATATGCCAACCGGGCCGACCTGCTCCCCAAGGCGAATCCCAGGAAGTGTCCTCACCCGCCTTGGTGGCCTTCCAGAGCGCAAAGTCAAGGGGGTCACGCTTGATCTGCGAGCCCTCCACCCCTTCGCCCTGGTCCATCTGGTCAATGTCTCGATGGGAAAGTTCCCCATAGGCAGCATGGGAGCGAACATCGAAGTAAACGTCCCCCGCAGCCTCGTAAGCGTGTCCCGCTTCGATCAGGTCACTGATCAGACTGATGATCCCGTGCATGTGACCCGTTGCCAGCGGCTCAGCGTCCGGCCGGCCGATACCAAGGGCATCCGTGTCCGCCCGATAGTGGGCTGCCATCTGATCCGCGAGCTCCTGACTTCCAAGCCCCGCAGCGTTGGCGGCAGCGTAGATCTTGTCGTTCACATCAGTCAGGTTGCAGACAAGCTTCGCGTCGTAGCCAGAAGCATTGAGGAAGCGTCGGAAGATCCCAAAGATCACAAACGGGCGAGCATTCCCCACATGAATCCGGCCGTAGACGGTCGGGCCACAGGCGTAAATGCCCACCTTGTTGCCCTCTCGAGGCTCGAGCGGAAGGAGGTCGCCTGTAAGCGAGTCGTGGATGCGGACTGGAATCATTACTTTCGAGGGTAAATGCCCGGAGGCGCTCTAGCCTCCCGCGGGATGACTCCACCACTAATGGCAAAATCACCGACTCCCCAAAGCCATGGATTTGGACGCTACGCGCCAAGCCCAAGCGGACGCCTCCACGTTGGCAATCTGCGCACAGCTCTGCTCGCATGGTTGATTGCCCACCACACCGGGCGTGAACTCCTGCTCAGATTTGAAGACCTTGACGCGGACCGCTGCAGCCCTGAGATCGCCACTGGGCAGGAGCAGGATCTCGCAAGCCTTGGCATCACTTGGCCTCAAGAACCCGTTTTCCAAAGCCTCCGCACTGACCTGTACGAGGAGGCCATCGGCACGCTTCGAGCATCTGGATTGGACCTCTACCCCTGCTGGTGCACCCGCGCAGACTTGGCGCTTGCAGCCCCGCATGACCCACAGCGTCCATACCCCGGGACTTGTCGGAACCTCTCCGAGGCAAAGCGCAAAGAACGACTTGAAGTTGAAGAGCGCAAACCCGCACTCCGCGTGGACCTAGGTGATGTTGAGATCGAGTGGGACGACATGATTCTTGGCCCACAGGTTGGAAGGTCAAGTGATCCGATCATTCAGCGGGCAGATGGAGCCTTCACCTACAACCTCGCCGTCGTAGTTGACGATTCAAGTCAAGGGGTTGACCAGATTGTCAGGGGCGATGACCTTGCATCATCGGTGCCCGTCCAAGCAGCCTTGTACGACGCCCTTGCCAGCCCCCGGCCAACTTGGGGTCATGTACCGCTTGTCCTTGACCCGTCAGGCAGTCGGCTCTCCAAACGGGTGGGCTCCACAACCTTGGAGTCTTGGGGGCGGGACGGAACAGCCCTCGCCCAACTTGGGGCAAGCCTTGGCCTCTGCAACAAGACCGAGCAAGCCATCACTTCCGATCAGCTGCTTGAGCGCTTCGACCTTGGCTCAATCAACCGAGAGCCGTGGACCTTCGAGTCTGAGTAACGCTCAGCCGGAATGGGCCCAGCCAACGCCGAGCGGCGCCAGCCAGCGAATTGCCTGAATGGCAATCACTCCGACGGTCAGTGCAATCGCACCACCGCGAATGCGCCTGTTGCCGCTGAGTGCAGCAAACGGCTGAGTTGAAAGCGCAAGTGAGGCAATAATCGCCACTGCTGCTCCGCCGATCCATCCGTTCTTGGTACGCAGGGCGGCTCGGGCAGACAAGACAATGATCGACAGGACAGCCAGGAACAGCAGGGTCCTTGGGATCACCCCAACCTGACCGAGACCCAGATAGCCGGCAAAGATGCCGGGAACGCTTCGCAGCTCTCCAATGTGTTGCCCTGTGCCATCCGCGATCGTCGCGGGCACGGTGAGCCACTGTCCGCCGTAGAACAGGGTCGCCACGGCCGCAACGGCAGCCGTGACCATGGTGAATCCCAGCAGTGCCGCCCGAGTCCCCCGGTCAACACTCTTGCGCGCACCGATCAGCAGGAAAGGAAGCACGAGCCCAGCTGTCGCCTTCACCGCAACCGCCACCGCGAGTGCAGCACCCGCAGCGCGCGGCCGCGACTGAACAACAAGACGAACCGCTGCGAGAACCACAGCGAGCATCAGCAGATCATTGTGCCCCCCGCCAAGTGCATAAACGAGCAAAACCGGGTTGAGAGCAACGAAAACCATTGCCTGCGCAGCAGGACGGCCGAGGTCCCTTGCGATCTTGTACGTCAGCCACGCACAGGCGCCCGCTGAGGCGAATGCGACGAGTTTCAGCGCCCAGAGCCCACCTGCGACTCCCAGCGGCGTCAGAGCCACCGTAAAGAGCGTGAAGATCGGGCCGTAAACAGTTGGCGTGTCACACCAGATCAACCCCGTCCAACCGAAAACAGGGTCCTGCGGTCGGACGACCGGCCCGTGAAGGTACGGGTTGACACTGTGAAGCACCTGCAGCCGTCCAGCTGACAGATAGGTGAACACATCGGTAGAGAACAAAGGTGGTGCCAGCAGCAGCAGCACGTAGATAGCCCCAATGGCCCAGACGAGTGTTCTGAGGGGGACAGAGTCAACATCGCGGACAACGAGCAGCCAAGCGGCCGTCGCGAGAACCAGCCCCCCAGCCACGGCGGGACGGCCCAACCACAGGCCCGTGTCAGCCATCGGACTGAAAATGCCGAGAATCCAATTAGGAAGAGTCGAGCCTGGAGCTCCAACAGGAACGGTAAGTCGAGAGGCTGGCGCCGTCAGGACCAGAATTCCGATCAGCCCGAGAATCGTGGCAAGACCCTCACGAGCTCCCAGAGCTCCCACGCTTGAGCCAAGCCTGACGTCACCGCTGCTGCCTGCTGCAACAGCCTCAGGTGCCTGACGGGAGAATGAAGTCCGCAGTTCCATCAGACGGGCTCATCAATGTCAGTTGTTGACACGACCGCGTAGGCGGCAACCCCTTCACCACGCCCTACGAAACCAAGACCTTCACCGCGTGTTGCCTTGACGCTCACACGGTCAACGGGAATACCCAACGCTGCAGCCAGGTTTGCGCGCATCGCATCCCGGTGGGGTGCCAGCTTGGGCCGTTCAAGATTGACTGTCGCATCCACATTCCACGGGGTGAAACCGGCCGCTGCAACTCGCCGGACAGCCTCCGCCAGAAGGGCCACAGAGTCCGCACCGGCAAATTCAGGGTCCGTGTCCGGGAAGTGGGAGCCAATGTCGCCGAGGGCCGCAGCTCCAAGCAACGCGTCAGTGACCGCGTGACAAAGAACATCAGCATCCGAGTGTCCGACAGGTCCAACAGGACTTTCAACAGTCACGCCACCAACGACCATGGGCCGGCCTTCAGCCAGAGGGTGAACGTCATAGCCAATCCCAAACCGTTGCGGCACGGTCAGATACTCCCGCCGGCAGTACGCCGGGAAAGAATCAGATTTGCCAATTCAAGATCTTTTGGTTCAGTCACTTTGAAGTTCTCCGTTGGTGCGTCCACGAGGAGCACCTTGATTCCCAGCTGCGCAACGAGCGCAGCGTCGTCGGTCGCCGCTGAAAGCACCCCGTCGTCCTGCGCCAGCGCACGCTCCAACACATTCCGCGAGAACGCTTGTGGCGTCTGCACAGACTTCAAGGTTGAGCGTTCCGGCGTTGAGAGGACGAAACCACCCTCATCAGCAACCTTGATGGTATCGGTGACTGGACAAGCTGCAATGGCGGCTTGACAGCCGGACCCTGGGGCCACTGCCAGAACAAGCTCCTCAATCAAATGTGACTCCACAAGGGCCCTCGCAGCATCGTGGACCAGAACCGGCTCATCGGCCTCCCCGGCACTGGCTGCTTCAAGTGCAGCCCGAACTGAAAGTGAACGGTCTTCACCTCCCTCGCAGCGGATGCACCCGTCCAGCTCAGCTGCCTCAGATTCCGATGGCTCCCAACCTGGCGGAAGGGCAACCACGATTTCCCTGACTGACCCAGAGGCCCGAAAAGCGTCAATGCTCCAGGCGATCATCGGCCGTCCGGCCACAGACACGAACGCCTTGGGACCACTGGTTCCAAGGCGTTCGCCGCGTCCTGCAGCGACGATCAGTGCGATCGCCACAGTCTCAAATCCTGTCCGTTGACGGTCAGTCGCCTACGGGAGCCGGCGAGTCGTGGCCAGCGGACTTGGCGAGCAAATTGTCGAGGTATGCGTCTGCCTCAGTGTCTTCCATCTCAAGCGCGTACTGAAGCTCTGAGGCAAGATTCTGCTTCGCCCTTGTGAACTGAGCCTTCTCGCCGGTGGAGAGACCCTTGTCAGCCTCACGCACGGCAAGGTTGCGAAGCACATCAGCGATCTCACAGACATCACTGGTGTTGAGCTTTTCCTTGTTGTGCTTGTAGCGACGGTTCCAGTTCTTGGGCATCTCGGAGCATTCACTGCCGATGATCCCAAGGACCTTCTTGACTGTCTTCTGATCAATGACCCGTCGGAGACCGGCCCTGGCGGCGTTCTCGCTTGGGACCATGACGGTCATGTCGTTGTGCTGGATCCTGATGGTCAGGTACTCGCGCGATACGCCGAGAACCGTCTTCTCTTCCTTCAGGACAACCTCGCCCGCCCCGTGGTGTGGGTATACGACCGAGTCACCAATCTCAAAGATGATGTTTACAAGCTCGATCTCGACCTCAAGGTCGTCAAGCTGATCTGCGGCTACTGTGCTGTTGGGAATTGTGTCCTCCTCTTCATCGCGATCCCGGAATGGGAACGCGGGTCAAATCTGCAGGTAACGGTCCACGAGGTTGATTTCCTGAAGCCGGCGCAGTCCCTCGCGAATGTCCTTGGCGCGCAGCTCTCCTACTCCCTCGATTGATTCCAGCTCGCCCTCGGCAGCTCCAAGCAGATCCTCGAGGCCGCCAAAGGCCTCGACGATCCGCTGGACAACCAGCTTCGGGAGTCGTGGAATCCGACCAAGCACCCTGTAACCCCGAGGGGCAACAGCGTGGTCGATCGTGTTGACCTTGCGGTCATACCCGAGCAGCTCTGCGAGCCGTCCGAAATCGAGAAGATCCTGATGTGAAAGACGTGCAAGCTGCTCCATGACCCCGGCCAGTCCATCCGGGCCCATCTCTGTGACGTAATCGTCGACGAGTGCTGCCTTGTCTGAAGCGACTCCTGTGAGCACTTCATCCAGCTGCATCTCAATCAGACGACCCTCACTGCCGAGCTCAACGATGTGGCGTTCGATCTCCGCTCCCATGCGTGTGACCATCTCGCTTCGCTGAAGCACGGTCAGAACATCATGGAGGGTTGCGCTTCCCTCAAACTCAAGCGCGGTCAGACGGGTTGAAACTTGGTCCAGGCGGCTGCGGTACTTGTCAAGCGTGGCCAATGCCTGATTGGCCTTTGCGAGAACGACGGGAATGTCTTCAAGGATGTACTTCGAACCATCCGTGTAAAGCGAGACAACTTCACGGCGCTGCGACACGGCAATCACCAACGCGTCAGCTTGCTTTGACATCCGCTCAGCTGTCCGGTGCCGGGTGCCTGTTTCGCTCGACATGATCGTCGGGTCCGGGGTCATCTGAACGTTTGCCCAGACAATCTTTGTGGCGCTCGGGTTCAACACGATCGCCCCGTCCATTTTTGCCACCTGGTAAAGAAAAGCTGGCGAGTAATCAATGTCCATGCGGATCCCGCCGGAGATCATTTGGGCAAGCTCTTCAGGATCCCCAATCACAATCAGGGCGCCAGTACGGGCGTGAAGGACGTTGTCCAGTCCGTCCCGGAGGGCTGTTCCTGGGGCCACCATTTCGAGCGACCGGACCAAACCGGGATCTTGGCGCGAGTCAAGTTCAACCGTTGAATCTTCACTTGATCGCCCTTGCATCACAAGGTGATTCTACCGTGCCTTGCCGAATTTCGCCCCGAAGCAACGAACTCCTACCCAATGGCGACCGCCACGACTGATCCCGCGGGCACATATACCCGCCTGACAGCCGCCCAGTGAACAGCGCGGATCGGCCTCGCATCGCGCCAGTAAGGATGTTTTTCAGATCCCTTCCATGGGGATCGGACCTCACGCATCACAGCAATTCGAAGCCTGAGCCGCCGTGATGGCAGACGGTGAAGTCGAAGCTCCACCCACCTCCCGGGTGCTCCCCATGAACCCAGCAGAACCTCCCACCCGCCAAGCGAACCGCGGTGCGTTGCCAACCCCGGGAAGAGTGCGTTGGAGCTGACACTCCTGACGCGTTCGGTGCGACCAATCGCATAGAAGCGAGACGCCCACCAGGTTGATCTGGGTCTTCCGGCGTCGTCCAGCAGCGAGTCAAGAATCCCATCTCGGGCATCTCCTGACGTCCAAACGGCAAGAGCCCCATGGGAGGAGGCC
>JAPLCH010000216.1 GCA_026392325.1 Solirubrobacterales bacterium
CGTCCTCGCCGACGCTGATGTCGAACGCGCAGCGAACTACGCCGCTTTCTATGCGACCAACAACGCAGGCCAGGTCTGCATTTCAGTTGAGCGTGTCTATGTCGAAGCACCGATCTACGACGAGTTTGTTCAGAAGGTCACGGAGAACATCAAGTCGCTGCGTCAGACGGCGCCGTCAGGCCCAGGCAGCACGGATGTTGGTGCAGTGATCTTCCCGCCCCAGATCGACATCATCGAAGCCCATGTAAACGATGCCATCGCCAAGGGAGCCAAGGTCCTCGCTGGAGGAAAGGCGCACCGCGAGAACGGAATGTTCTTCGAACCGACAGTGCTCGTGGATGTTGACCACACGATGGACTGCATGACCGAGGAGACCTTCGGACCAACCCTGCCAATCATGAAGGTTGACAGCGTTGACGAGGCGATCCGTCTGGCCAATGACTCCCCGTACGGACTTCAGGCTTCCGTGTTCTCAAAGGACACTGACAAGGCAGAGGCCGTTGCCCGCAAGATCGAGGCTGGTGCAGTCTGCGTGAATGACTGCCAGATCAACTACACGGCACTTGAGCTCCCAATGGGAGGTTGGAAGACCTCCGGCGTTGGAGTGCGACACGGCTCCGGCGGAATCCGCAAGTACACGAAGTCACAGACCATCCTCGTAACCAAGCTTGCGCTTGGCAACAAGGATCTGCACATGCACCCGTACACACAGAAGCGCTCGAAGCTCTTCAGTCGGATGCTCGGCCTCATCTATGGCCGCGGACGCAGCACCAGTAAGAAATAGCAGGCGGCACTGCTCGCATTAGCCTTCGCGGCGGCCTCATCGGTCGTATGGGGAGCCGGTGATTTTCTCGCCGGTTTCCTCAGCCGCACCCGCCATGTCCTGACCGTCTCTGCGGTCTCCCAGATGTCCAGTCTGGTAATCGGGACGGTGATTCTGCTCGCGCTCGGCGACAGTCTCCCCACTGGCGCACCCCTCTGGTACGCCCTTGCCGCAGGGGTCTGCGGAGGCTTCGGCCTGATCGCTCTCTACACCGCCCTGTCGATCGGCATCATGAGCATCGCGGCTCCGATCAGCGCCCTTGCCGCAGCCGTTCCTTTCCTTTGGGGAATGATGAGAGGAGACAGCCCACGTGCCATTCAACTTGTTGGCGCTTGCGTCGCCCTCATTGGCGCGCTTCTGGCGGCAAGGGAGCCGTCTCACTCGCATGTGAGCCGGGAGAAGTTCCAGCGGTCCGTTGGACTTGCCCTGATTAGCGCCGTGCTGCTCGGAACAGGACTCGTATTCCTCGGCTACGCAGCCCCAGGTGGGGCCATGCCCGTGCTTGTGGCCGACCGGATCGCCACCTCGGCAATAACCGTCCCACTGGCGATCATGCTTGGAAAAATGCCTCGTCGTGGTGGCGGCCCAGTCTGGCCCCTGATCGCTGTCGGCCTGTTTGACACATCAGCCAACGCCTTCTACATTGCCGCATTCCAACAAGGCGGAATGATGGCCTTGGTGGGCGTCCTCGCATCGCTCTACCCCGTCACCACCGTCGTACTTGCTCGACTGACGCTGAAGGAGTCAATGGAGCGTCACCAAGCGATTGGCGTCGGCGTCGCGCTTGCCGGTATTGCCCTGATCGCGGTCTAACAAGCCCGGAACCCCCGGGCCATTCAACTCAGCGGTTGGCGCACGCCTCTATGCCGAGCCCTTGCCATGCAACCCGCTCACGCTCCGAGCTCTGCGTTGACTGCTCCGCGACATTGCGCATCACGATGACTGGATCGCTGCCCTTTGAAAGCTGGCGGACAGCCTTGTTGAAAGTCTGTGCCTGATTGCCCACCAGCTGGACAGCCAGGTTGTAACTGCTCTGAGAGTCAGCCGGTGGCTTGAGCGCCTTCAGCGACACGGTCAACTGGTTGGTCGCCGTTGCCGCCTGAGTCAGAAACGGAGCAACCTGCTCCGTTGACTGCGGACTGGGAAGCGCGAGCAGCAGCTTGTGGGCCTTTTCACACGCGGCTGTCACTTTGTCGTGCAGCTCGCCTGAGTCAAGCCTGTTGTCTCCACATCCGGTCCCGACGAGCGTCACCAGAATTGCCCCTACGCACATCACAGATGCGCGGACAGTGCGTTTCACCGCAGGTCAATTCCAAGCAGCCGTTCGAGCTCAGTGAGCGTTTCAGTGGTCTCCCTGTGATGCACTGCGGCCATTCCAAGTTCGTGTGCTGGCTCTAGGTTGAACTGGAGGTCATCAACAAACACGCAGGACTCCGGTGCGACACCAGTGCGTTCAGCTCCCAAGAGATAAATCTCCGGGGCCGGCTTCCTGATTCCCTCAAAGCCAGAGATCACGACACCGTCAAACAGCTCATCAAGCAAGTGCTCTGGGTAGCGGCGGGTTCCCCATGAGTTCGACACAAGGCCGGTCGGGATGCCCGCATCACGGACCGCGCGGACAGCTTCTATCATCACATCATCTGGCCCGACTGCACCGAAGAGTCCGTCAATCAGGCCCTCATCCGGAACTCCGAGGAGTTGAGCGAAATGTGGCTCAAACTCTGACTCGTCAATCCGCCCACACTCAAGGTCAAAGAGGAGCGCCTGGGCTTCTGGGTCCTTGCGAAATGCCGTTCCAATCGCGTCGGCATCAACACCGTTCGCTTCGCAGAAAATGCGGAATGAGGCAAAAAGGTCGGTTGTCAAAACGCCGCCCCAGTCAACCAGCAGTGCGGTTTTGAGTTCAGACATCAGCGCCCTCGCTTATTTCAAGTGCCCGGTTCGCCAATTGGACGACACCATCGCCAAATCCCTTGAGGAACTCATCATCACTGGCACCCGAAGTTGCCCGCTTGAAATTCCCCTCCATGAAGACAACTGCCTTCCAGACCGCCAGTGCCGTGTACCAGTTGACCGACTGCATCGAACGCCCGCTCTTTTCCTCATAGCGTGAGACAAGTTCAGCCCTGGTCATGAAGCCGTCCCGACGGCTGACTGATCCCATCTCAAACAGGCCACGGTCCGGATCGTCACGATCCGACCAGAGAGTGCACAGGTAGCCCACGTCAGCGAGCGGGTCACCGATAGTGGCCATCTCCCAGTCGAAGATAGAGATAAGACGAGCCGGTGCGCCATGGGCAAACATCGTGTTGCCAAGGCGGTAGTCACCGTGAACGATGGTTGCCTTGCCGGATTCTGGAAGGTTGTC
>JAPLCH010000112.1 GCA_026392325.1 Solirubrobacterales bacterium
ACGACGATTCCGTCGCGCTTGAGGTAGCCCTCGTGGAGAACATGGCCAGAGAGGACCTGAACCCAGTTGAAGAAGCCAAGGCATGCGCGGCTCTGGTTGAGGAACTCGGTCTCACCAAGGAAGAGGTTGGCCGGCGGGTGGGCAGGAGCCGAGCAGCCGTGTCAAACCTGATCCGACTCCTGGACCTTCCAGACGAGGCGATCGAAATGCTTGAGGACGGCCGCCTGAGCGAAGGCCATGGCAGAGCTCTGCTCATGTCGAAGCGTCACGACGTTCGCCGCAGGCTCGCAGGAGAGGCAGCCCGCAGAGGGTGGTCAGTCCGGACCACCGAGGAGAGGGCCCGCCAGTTGGAAACATCGGAATCACCGGTGCTCGAAGCTGTGGCTCACGCAGACCACGATGCAGCCATAAGCACTCTCACAGAGAGCCTTGAGCGGATGATCGCCACGCCACTTGACGTTCGGGCCAAGCGCGACGGATGTCGAATCACACTTGACTTCGCCTCGATGGAAGAGGCAACTGCCTTCGCAGCGAGGATCCGCAGCGCAGCCTGAAGCGGGCAGCAAGGCGGGGCTTCGGCTCCGCCTAGAAGCCACCCAAGAGCGTCACGGCCGTAGCCGCAGCGACCACGAGCGTGGTTGACCAGGCGATCGCCCCCACGGTGATCTTCATGTCCAGTCCGTAAAGGTGGGCCACCACCAAGGCGTTCAAGCCTGACGCCATTCCCGCCTCGAGCAGGAATGGTTTGGGAACCTTGATCAGCAGCAGGGAGAGGCCGAGCATTACGCCTGGAGCAACGAGAAGCCGGAGCGCAAGCGCCGTCCCCACAGCTGGGGTCAACGGCGGAGGAAAGATCCTTACCCCTGTCTCGTCGTGCTCGAGCATCAGGTTCACTCCCAGAGCGAAGAATGCAAGCGGGGCCATCGCCAACGCCAGAGAATGGCTCAGTGTCGTGCCCCAGCTCGGGTCTAGTGAGCTGGGAGCAATCAAGCCCAGAATCAGGGCGTAGAGGGGAGGGTTCTTCGTGAAGAACGCCTTGATCCGCTGCTTTGGCGACTCTCCGGCGCGGGTTCCGTAGGCGGCTCCAACTGCAAAGCCAATCAGGAGAACAACCGGCGAATTGACGATCGCGTCATACGCAACAGCGAGGTTGATGCTCTTGGTGCCCAGAAGTAGGGCTGTCAAAGGAATCCCCAGGTAGCCGGTGTTTGCGATGGCCACCACAGCCATAAGAGCCCCAATTTCAGGGCGTTTGAGTTTCAGCACATGGGTTCCGACGAACCATGCGATTCCGATGACCACCAGCCGCTCTATCCAACCGAATCCGAGCCCAGCGGCAACTGAGTCAGTCACCTTCAGGTGAATCACCGTGAAGAAGATGATGATCGGCAGCATCAGGTAGACGATGAGCTCGAGGATGCGACCCGAGGCCAGCTTGGCGCGGTCCTTCCAGCGCCGCTCTGCGAGAACGCCAGCGATGATCGCGAGGAGGCTGAGGGTGAGTACTTCAATCACGCGGTCAGCATCGCATAGCCGGAGATGCGGCCTTTGGGTAAGGCTCGAAAACGACCCTTGGCGGTGGCCTGGCCACGGCGCTGCATCATCACCCGTCCGCTGGTTAGACTCACGCCTGCTTGGGGCGATTAGCTCAGTTGGTTAGAGCGCATCTCTGATAAGGATGAGGTCCCTGGTTCGAATCCAGGATCGCCCATGTCGCATCTCTGGTTGTCGCTGTGTAGTTCAGAGGCAGCTGGAGAGGTCGTGTTTCACGACCGAGAGAGCGGAGATCTTTCCGCTTGGAGAAGCGTCTAGCCGCCTAGCTGATCTCCAGGGAAGGAACTCACGCCTCGGGGTGGAAGAGAATCAGGCCTGCCGCCCTCGGCGGCCGCTAGCCTTCTCTTCAATCGCCCAAGGAGCATTGCCATGCAGGAGATGGTCATTTACGGAGTGAGCTTTGACATGGTGGGCAAGCAGCCCATCGTGCTCCTCAAGGCCGTTGAGACGAACAGGTTCCTCCCTATCTGGATTGGCCACCCCGAAGCGGCAGCAATTCTGATGAAGCTCCAGGGGTCGTCCACCCCTCGGCCGATGACCCATGACCTGCTCGCAGAAACACTGAGCGAGCTTGACGCCTCATGTGTTCGGGTCGCGATTACCGAGCTCCGTGACAACACGTTCTACGCATCGGTGACGATTGCAACAGCAGATGGCAAGGAGATTGAGATCGACTCCCGCCCGAGCGACGCTCTGGCCTTGGCGGTTCGCTCAGGAGCACCCATTTTCGCAGCCGAGGATGTGGTTGAAGAGTCGTCCATCGAGTTTGAGCATGAGGACGAGGACACTGACGAGGTTGTTGAAAAGTTCAAGGAGTTCCTTGAAGACGTAAGCCCAGAGGACTTTGCCGGCGGCCAGGACGGCTGAAAGACGGTTGCTCAGCCGCCGACGGCGAGCTCGAGCATCTTCGCAATGAGGGAATCGAAGTCAATTCCCTTCGCACCACAGGCCAAGGGAACGAGGCTGGTCTGCGTCAGTCCGGGGACAGTGTCCACTTCAAGGATTGTCATCTCGCCATTCTCAGCGAGGATCAAGTCCACTCTCGGGAACCCGGAGCATTCAAGTGCTTCCACTGCCCGCTCGGCAAGGTTCGCTGCCTGGCCCGACTGCTCGGCGGTCAGCTTCGCGGGGCATTCAAATCTGGTGGCGCCGATCTCGTAACGCGCCTCAAAGTCATAACGGTCGCCCTCCGGGATTGCCTCAACTGCGGGCAGCGCCTCAGCTCCCTCAGGTCCTACGAGAACGGTCACTGCAAGGTCGCGGCCTTCCACATGGCGCTCAAAGAGAATCCGGGAGTCGTATGAAAGCGCGGAGAGCAACGCGGCGGGGACATCTGCTTCACCTCTGACGAGGGTCAGGCCGAGCGCTGAGCCTTGCAGGGCCGGCTTGATGATCATTGGCCAGCCAAGCCGTTCGCCGATCTCAGGAACTAGCTGGACGGCCGCAAGGTCCCTGACTGCCGTGTCGTCAAGAACAAAGAAGTCCGGCGTTGGGAGCCCCGCTGCGATGAGACGGCGCTTCGCGATCGACTTGTCAGCTGTGCGAGCCGATGCACCAACATCAGAACCCGTGTGGGGAATACCCAACAGGTCGAGAATCTGCTGGACGGTTCCGTCCTCACCGTCACGCCCGTGGAGGGCGATGAAGGCAACATCAGGCCTGTGGGCCCGGAGATTTGAGATCAGGGATGTGTCGGCGTCGAGGCTGATCGCCTCGTGCCCCAGCCGTTCCAGAGCGTCCTTCACACGCCCGCCTGTCCGCAGCGAAACGCCGCGTTCCAGCGACCTGCCACCCTCAAGCACGGCGACCTTCATGCTCATTGTGCTTCTCCGCCAACTGCCCTGCGCTGAGGTGAGATCGGGACAACCCGCCCGCCTTCGAGGGGAAGCGAAGGCCCAGCATCGCGGCGTGGGGGCTTGCCCGTCATGGTTCCGTAGAGGTCAACCTGTTCACCGACGATCAGTCCAAGCCTCCGGACCCCTTCACGGATTCGGGTCTCGTCTGAACCGGAGAAGTTGAGGCGGATTGAAGATCCACCTTGCCCGTCAACCCAGGCAGCCCTCCCGGGAACAAATGCGAGGTTCTCGCGAAGAGCCCGGGCTAGAAGGTCGGTTGTATCAATGTAGTCCGGAAGAGTGGCCCAGATAAACAGGCCACCTGATGGCTTGGTCCAGGTTGTCTCAACGGGAAGCTCTGTCTCCAGTGCGTCCAACATTGCGTCACGGCGGTCCCTGTAGAGCCTTCGCAGACTCGCCATGTACTCAGGCCACCCACCGCCCATGATGTAACCCGCAACGAAGTGCTGTGCAAGCGAGGAGGCGCAAAGGTCAGCAGCCTGCTTGGCGAGGTTGATCTTTTCCAGAACCGGGCGCGGGGCTGTCACCCAGCCAAGGCGAATTCCTGGGGAGAGAATCTTCGAGAAAGTGCCCAGGTAGATGACTGATTCGCCGCCGTCCATCTCGAGAATCGTTGGGATCGGGTCGTCTTCGTAGCGGAGCAGGCCGTACGGGTTGTCCTCAAGAATCAGGATCTCCCGCTCCCTTGCGATCTCGAGGATCTCGCGCCTGCGTGCCTCGGAAAGCGTCACTCCCGACGGGTTCTGGAAGTTCGGAATCAAGTAGAGGAACTTCGGCCGAGCTCCCTCGCGGTCCAGCTCGGCAAGGCGCTCGCGAAGAGCATCAGGGTTCATCCCGTGCTCATCCATCTGGATCTGTTCGACGCGGGCTTGGTACGAGGTGAAGGCGGAAACCGCACCAGGATAGGTGGGGCCCTCGGCGACGATCACGTCACCCGGATCAATCAGGATTTTGCAGACAAGGTCAAGCACCTGCTGCCCGCCAGTCGTGACGATCACGTCATCCGGGTCAACCTTGATTCCCTCTGCCTCCATGACGAAGCGAATGCAGTCCCTGGCGATCGCGAGGCCTTCAGTTGGCCCGTATTGAAGTGCGTTCGCCAGCTCTTCCGCGGCGATTTTGCTCATCAGCGCGGCGTAGGAATCACGCGGAAAGGTTGATGTGTCGGGCAGGCCCCCGGCGAGAGAGATCACCTCAGGTCGCTCGGTGATCGACATCAGGTCGCGCATCGCAGAGGACGTCATGCTTGCCGTTCGCTTGGCAAAGAGCTTGCCGTAGCGCTCGATCGCGTTTGATTGCGACCGACTCTGGTCGGCTCGATTGCCCAACGGAGGTTTCGGATTTTTCTCAGTCACGGCCTGATGGACGGTACCGAAGGGCTGC
>JAPLCH010000034.1 GCA_026392325.1 Solirubrobacterales bacterium
CATGGGTCAGGTCCGGCGACTGCGCCACGGCTTGCACTGCGAATGAAGTTGTAGGTGGCGAGAAGGATGCCGACGGCCAGGATGAATGAACCAACGGTGGAGATCATGTTTTCTGTCTGCCATCCGGTGGCCGTTCCGTACTCGTAGATTCGGCGAGGCATTCCCTCAAGGCCGAGCGAATGCTGGATCAGGAAGGTGACATTGAAGCCAACCAATATCAGCCAGAACGCGGCCTTGGCCATCTTTTCGCTCAGCATCCGACCAGTGAACTTGGGATACCAGTAGTGGAGGCCTGCGAATACTCCGAACACTGCTCCGCCCATCAGGGTGTAGTGGAAGTGGGCGACCACAAAGTAGGTGTCTTGAAGTTGCCAGTCGACTGGGAAGACCGCGAGGAACATGCCGGTCACGCCGCCAAAAATGAACACGGAAAGGAAACCGGCTGCGTAGTAGAAAGGTGACGCAGTAATGATTGACCCCTTCCAGATGGTGGCCAGCCAGTTGAACATCTTTACACCAGTCGGAATCGCAACAAGAAGTGTTGTGACCATGAAGATTGCCGAAACGATTGCGGGGCTTGGCACCGTGTACATGTGGTGGAACCAGACGAGCATCGAGATGAGCCCGATGACAAGAGTGGAAGTCGCTATTGCCTTGTAACCGAAGATTGACTTACGGGCGAATACAGGCAGTACCTCGCTGACCATGCCGAAGGCTGGCAGCACAATGATGTAAACCTCTGGGTGACCAAAGAACCAGAAAAGGTGCTGCCAGAGAATCGGCGATCCACCATGTGTTGGGTCAAAGAATGCGGTTCCGTAATTCCTGTCAAACAGGAGCATTGTCACGGCGCCGGCCGCTACCGGAAGGGCGACGATCAGAAGCACGGAGTAGGTCAGGATTGTCCAGCAGAAGAGCGGAATACGGCTCCAGCTCATACCTGGAGCACGCATCGTGATGATCGTTGCCACGAAGTTGATTGCACCCAGAAGGGATGACACGCCGGTCAGGTGGATCAGGAAGATCCAAGCGTCCTGACCGCCACTCGGCGAGTAAACGGCTGAGGAAAGCGGTGGATACGACGTCCAACCGGCTTCAGGTGGAGTGAAGAAAAGAGTTGTGTAGAAGACGAGTCCACCAGCGAGTAGAAGCCAGTAAGAGAGGGCGTTGAGGCGAGGGAACGCCATGTCCCGTGCGCCAAGCTGCAGCGGAAGCACATAGTTGGCAACGCCGGCCATCATTGGCGCGACGAAGAGGAAGAGCATGGTCGTGCCATGCATCGTGAAGAGCTGGTTGTAGTGCTCTGGGGTGATCAGCGAGTTATTGGCAACGCCGAGCTGAAGTCGGATCATCATTGCCTCTGCACCGCCAACAAGGAAGAAAGCGAAGGTCGTGACCATGTACATGATCCCGATCTTCTTGTGATCGGTCGTCGTGAACCACGATGCCCAACGCTGCTTGACTGGCGGCTTGGCAACCTTGTGGGTCACCAGCTCGGGGAATCCGGCGTTGGAGTGTTCGACTGTTGCTGACATTCTCGTGGTCTCCCTTACGACGGCGGCGTGAGGTCTGTGATCTGGCCCTGGCGGGTCAGCTTCTGACGGGTCTTGATGCTCTGCTGGTTGGCATCAGCAAGCCAAACCTTGAAAGCAGCATGCGTGACGATTCGGACCGAAGCAAGCATGTTGGCGTGCTGGCGGCCACACAGCTCAGCGCACTGGCCGGTGTAGACGTCTCCAGCAGCGTTCTTCGGCGCTGGGGCCTTGAACCACGTGTAGTTGGTTGAGCCTGGAACGGCGTCGAACTTGCCACCAAGAGCTGGAATCCACCATGAGTGAATGACATCTGTGGCCTGAATCCGAAGTACAACAACGGTTTCGGCAGGAGCAACCATCTGCGTGTAGGCGAATGGGCTGTCCAGCTTGTTGCCATACGTGTAACGCCAGATGAACTGTCGCCCAGTGACATTGATGGTGATCTTCTTGCCATCTGGCGGATTTGGCGTTGAAACAAGGCTCGCGGAGGCCGATGACTGAGCGAACTCAGCGATGGGCTGCCCGTTGGGTGGAGTGGTGATGTCCGGAAGCATGATGAATGTGCCAGCTGCCAAGACGGCGACGAGGCCGACCGCACCGATGGTCCAGCCGATTTCAAGCTTGTTGTTGTCAGTAGGCCCTGAGGCAACTGCTCCCGTTGATGCGCGGTACTTGAGGATGCTCCTGATCAGGAACACCTCGACGGCAAGGAAGACGATCATCCCGAAGAACATGATGATGTTGTAAAGATCTGCGATCGCATTCGCGTTTGGCGATCCACCCGACCGCGGAACAGCGGTGATCGCCGACGCTGAGGCTGGTGCGAGCAGCAGGGCTGCTCCTGCCGCCAGAGCGAGGAACGAGGTTACGCGGGGCTTTGAAAAAGAGGAGGAACTCACAGCGGCGGGATCATACCGTCGCGAGCGGGCGTGGCGGAGTGTGCCTGAAATTGGTCGTCTCATTGGCATGTCAATCCTCGCCAAATCGAGCGTCGCGGCCTTCCAGGAAGGCGGTCACTCCCTCACGGAAGTCTGCGCTCGCGGCCTGACCTTGCTGGAGCGTTGCCTCAAGGGCCAGCTGGGCTTCAAGGTTCGGGAAACACGAGGCATTGAGCTGGGCCTTTGCGCCTGCGTATGAACTCGTTGCGCCCTTTGAAAGCTTGAGGATCAGTGCCTCCGACGCAGCCTCAAACTCGTCGTCGCTGACAAGCCTGTTTACAAGACCCCACTCGGCGGCTTGGGTTCCACTTACTCGTTCGGCAAGCAGTGCCATCTCGCTCGCTCTTGAGAACCCAGCGCGGGCGGGAATGAATGCGGAGGCTCCTCCGTCGGGAACGAGGCCGATCGATGCGAAGGAAAGGAGGAAGTAAGCACTCTCGGAGGCGAGGACAAGGTCACAGGCAAGGGCCATGGAGCATGCAACTCCCACTGCTGGACCGTGCACTGAGGCCAAAACGGGCTTCGGCATGCGCCTGATTCCCAGCATTACTGGGTGATAGCGGTCATGCAGGGCCTTCTCCAAATTCGGTGCGCCATTCTCATCAAGGTCACTGAAGCCCTCTTTTAGATCGGCACCTGACGAGAACGCGCGGCCTGCGCCACGGATCTCCACTGCGCGAATGGAAGTGTCAGTCTCGACCCTTGCGATTGCATCCTTGAGGTCAGCTCCGATTCCGCTGTCCCAAGCATTCAGGGCGTGGGGACGGTTCAGAACGATCCTCGCCGCTGCTCCATTCCGGAGAAGCTCGATGTTCTCGTACTCGTCATATGCGATCCATTCGCTCACGGCGCCGATCCTACGAGACCGGGACAGCTGGGAGCAGTCCGGTCTCCCTGAACCACTCTTCTGTGCGCTTCATTCCCTCGGCAAGGTCCACCGTTGGACTCCAGCCCAGAAGGGTCTGAGCAAGCTCAGTTGAGTAGCCGGCACGTCTGCTGATGAAAGTCATGGCCGTTCTGGAGACCTCGGGTGTTCGCCTGAGCGCCCTCGCTCCAAGTTCCATCGCGGTCGCCGCAACAGTTGCCAGCGGCCGTGGGGCAGTTGGGGTCTTGTCCTTCCCGAGCATCCTTGAGTAATAACCGAAGAAGTCTGCGGCGGATACCGGATCCCCAGCGAAGCCCGTCACAGCCCTGCCTGCAGCCTTGGGCTCCCAGAGGGCACGAAGGACAAGGTCGACCAAGTCGTCGACATAGACAGGAGTCATCAGGCCCTCGCCAGCACCAGGCAGGATGAACCTTCCCCGCTTGAGCGCCTCAAGGGGACGCACGGACCATGGGGCAGACCTGGGGCCGTAAACATCTCCCGGCCTAACGACAGCAGCGCCTCGGCGAAGTGCGAGCTCATCACTTGCAGCCTTCGTGTCCACATACGGGACGCCTTGCCTTCTCGGCCATGAGCTGTCAACCGGTGGCCTGTCGAACTCATATCCCCAAGACGCAACCGAGCTGAGGTGAACAAGACCATCAATTCCCGCCGCAGAAGCAGCGTCGATCACATTCCTTGTTCCCCGAACGTTGACCTCAATGAAATCCTCCATAGGGCCGTGGTCGGAGACGATGGCTGCGGTATGAACTACCCGGGATACGCCTCTCATCGCACGGTCAAGGCCACCTTTGTCGGATGTGCTGCAATTGATGAACTCCGCTCCCACGGCCGCCAAGGCCGCTTCGCCATCAGGGTTGACATCGAGACCAACGACTTCGTGTCCCTCCTCAACGAGGCTTCTGGCTGTTGCGAGGCCAATGAACCCAGCGCCTCCAGTAATTGCTATTCGGGTGCGTTTCGCCATTGGAGAAGTATGACCCCACCTGTAGGCTCGGCGAGGTGAGGAAGGCATCATTGATCAGGGCAATTGCATTGGGCTCGGTCGCTGCTGGCGTCGCCGCTCCACTCCTGCGTCGTCGAGTCAAGCTTCCCCCGCTGGTGACTCTTGCCACTGCCGCAGCCGCTCCGGTTGGACTGAGCGTTGCATTTCCCAGATCCCGCAAGCGGGACATCGGGGTGTGTGCACTTCAAATGTGGGCGTATATGGCTGCCTACGAGATCCCAAATGACGACCATGAGGCCCTTGAGGCCCGAGTTCATATCGACTACCCGTTGAGGGTTGACCGGGTACTTGGATTTGGCAGTACGCCAACGCACCGACTCCAAGGCCTCTTTGCCCACCCAGGTGAGATCCAAGGCTACGAGAAGGTATTTGTCTGGGCGCACTGGGTTTGGTTCCTGGTTCCGCACTCAACTGCCCTCTACGTGCTCTTGCGCAGGAGGGAACAGTTTGCCGAGGCCGCCGTACTCACTTACGCGGTATTTGATCTGGGCGCTGCCGTGTACTGGCTGCTTCCCACAGCCCCACCTTGGTACGCGGCAGAGCAGGGCCGGTTTGATGACGGGCACACACCGCGGGTTCGGCGGATGATGATCGAGTACGGCTCCCAGTTCTGGAAGCACCGCTGGGGTCCGCTCTACTCTTCGCTTGCAGGTAATCCGCTTGCTGCCATGCCGTCACTTCACTTCGCCACATCAGTCATGGCAGCCCGGATTCTCGGAAGAACTGGGCGACTTCCGGGTGCTATTGGATGGACTTACGCAGGAACGCTCGGGCTCTCTCTCGTCTATCTGGGTGAGCACTATGTGATTGACCTGCTCGCCGGAGCCGCGCTCGCTGAGGGAGTGGTGCTCGCGAGCGGTCCCCTCAAGTCGACCGCAGTTTCGCTTGCTGCCGGGCTGGAACGCCTCCAGCGACTTGGAGCGGGAGCTTGACTTCGGCGGGCGACACCGACCGCAAGCTGAACCTTGAGGACCGTGAGGATGGCGATGAGGACTTCGGGCTTGAAGGCAACGGACCCAAGCTCCGCCTGAATCGCCGTGCGGTTATCGGTGCATTCATCTTCGTTGCTGCGGCAATCGCATTCCTCTACGTGGTCCTGCCCCAGATTGGAGGGCTCAACCAGACATGGCATCGCCTCGATGAAGGCAATGGAGGCTGGCTCGCAATCGCTGCCCTGCTTGAGGTTGGCTCCTACGCCGGTTATGTCGTCCTTCTCAAGACGGTCGTCCCATCCCATAAGGGTCGCTTTACATGGACCACGGCATACCTCGTCACATTGGCCGGAGTTGCTGCAACGAGGCTCTTTGCGGCGGCAGGAGCAGGTGGGATCGCTCTCACATTCTGGGGAATCAGGCGCACCGGGGTTCCCCGCAGGGAGGTCGCAGTCCGAATCACCGCATTCATGGTCTGTCTCTATTCCGTATTCATGGTCACTGTGGTGATCGCAGGAATCGGTTTGAGCACCGGAATCTTCGATGGTCCTGCCCCAATTGGGTTGACAGTGCTTCCAGCCGTGCTTGCCGCGACCGTGATCATCATCTTCCTGCTGTTTGCACTCGTTCCGGGCGACAGCGAAAGGCGGTTGAAAGCCTGGTCGCATGGACGTGGAGAGGTTGCCTCGGTTGCCGGTCGACTTGCCGTCGCTCCAGCGGCTATCGCTGCTGGCACGCGCGTCGCGCTGCGGCTCCTCAAGGAGCGGCACCCTGGGATGCTCGGGGCGGTTGCCTGGTGGTACTTCGACATCGCAGTTCTCTGGGCATGCATTCGCGCTTTCAATGGGGACCCGGCAATAGTCACGGTCGTCATGGCTTACTTCGTTGGACAGCTGGGGAACCTGCTTCCCCTGCCCGGCGGCATTGGTGGAGTTGAAGGCGCAATGGTCGGAGCGCTCGCAGCGTTTGGTCTTGACGCCGGCCTCGCACTTGTCGCAGTTCTCTCCTACCGAGCGTTCTCTTTTTGGCTTCCGACGGTTCCGGGGGCTATTGCGTTCGTTCAACTGAGGAGAAGGGCGACCGGGTGGGCAGCGGAAGATGCGATCGACAACGAGGCCCCAGTCTCCCCGGGTACACTCGCCACATGAATTCAGACCGCATTGAGAACGTTGTAATCATCGGAAGTGGGCCATCCGGGTACACGGCAGCCCTCTACACAGCCCGAGCAGACCTTGAACCACTCGTAATTGAGGGCTTCGCCTGGGGCGGGCTGCTCCAGGAGACCACATCCCCAAGGGATCATGGGTCCGGAGATGATGCAGCAGCTTCGCGACCAATGCGAACGCTTCGGAGCGCGCCTTCGGACGGAAGAGGCCACAGCGGTCAGGCTGTCTGACCAGCCAGGTGGAATTCATGAGGTCGAAATCGGCGACGAAGTTATCCGCGCTCGCACCGTCATCCTCGCCATGGGGGCCCAACACCGCAAGCTTGGTGTGCCTGGGGAAGAAGAGCTCAGTGGACGCGGAGTGTCCTACTGCGCCACATGCGACGCCGCGTTCTTCAGGGATGTTCCCACCGTTGTCGTCGGCGGCGGAGACTCGGCAATGGAAGAGGCGATGTTCCTCTCCAAGTTTGCCGCCGAGTTCCGCGCATCGAAGATCATGGTTGACCGCGCCAGAGAGACCGAGAACCTTGAACTCCTCACCCCATTTGGAGTGGAAGAGTTCACCCCCGGTGAGAACGGGGCATTGACGAAGCTGAAGCTTGCCAACACCGAGACAGGTGAGAAACAGGAGTTGGATGCAGTCGGAGCGTTCATCGCCGTTGGTCACGTGCCGACCAGCGGACTGGTCAAGGGGCAGATAGACCTTGATGATGAGGGTTATGTCTCAGTCGACGGTCGCTCAACGAGGACGAATTTGCCGGGTGTATTCGGCGCAGGGGACTTGGTTGACAGCACCTACAGGCAGGCAG
>JAPLCH010000217.1:0-11576 GCA_026392325.1 Solirubrobacterales bacterium
ACTTCTTCTTCGGCTTCTCGGCGTCGGGCTTGCCCGCCTTGGCGCCGCCCTTCTTCGTTGAACCCTTGCTCGAGGAGCCGCCTCCGCTCTTGGGAGTAGTCGCCTTGCGCTTCTTTCCGGGCGCACCCTTCTTCGGGCCGGCCTTCCCTCCGCGCTTGGGCTTGCCACCCTTCTTACTCTTGTCCTTGCGCGGCTCGGGCTGCCCGTTGCAGGGAGAGTCGACTCCGATCACGCAGACGCCCACCAGACCGCCGTCGTCGCCGCCCGAGTCGCCGCCTTGGCTCTCACCGGGCGCGAAGTCGTAGACGGCGCAGACCTTGTTGCCCTCGTCGTCGATGAAGCAGGGAAGCGGCCGCTCACAGGAGACTTCACCGGCCGCGTTCTCGGCGTAGTCGCAGGGTGGGGGCGGATAGGGGACCACACAGTCGGGGCAGTAGGGATTAGCGCAATCGACCGTGCCGTCCTCAGCGACCGTGCACGAAGGAGGCGGGCATCCCGCTGCTGCCGCGTCGGCTTCGCTCGCGAACTTCGCGGTCAGGCAGAGCTCCGGCGGGGTCCAGCAGGACTGCTCCCCTGTCTCCGGATCGGCCTTGCAGACCGGGTCCGTCGGGTGGTAAGGGAGGCAGATCTTGGAGCCGTGCGGCGTGTTCGGGTTGCAACGCGGCGGATCGACGATGTAGCAGGGGATTCGCTTGGCGATCCGCTCGGAGTTGCACTCGCCGGGACCGGGACCGCCACCGCAGTTCCAAGGCTCCCAGCTGCAGAGATCAATAACGCCCGGCTCGTCGCCATCCCCCTTGCTCGGGTCCGAGTCACCCGAGCCGTCGCCCGAACCGTCACCGGTGGTGTCACTCCCTCCACCGCCTTGGTCGCCGCCCGAGCCGTCGGTGGAGCCGGAATCACCGGAGTTGTCACCTTTGTCATTGCTGTCGGTGTTCGGGTCCTCGCTAACCGAGCCACCAGGATCGGGGCATGAGCCCGTGTCGATCACAACGCAGGTCGGAGATCCCGGAAGCGAACCGGATTCACTGCCCGCCGGATCGTCAGACGCAATCGCGGTGGGGGCCGCGACCACGAGCGCGACAAGTGCTACGAGGACTTTTCTGCCCAATCTCACAGGACCGACTGTACCACAGGGCTCACCCTATTACCAGAGCCGCAAACTGGCGCTTAACCATCATTTCACAGCCTAAACAACCGTCAATCCGAGGCCTTTCCCCTCGGGAGCTTCAATCTCAGCAGCAGTCAGCCAGACGTGACTCGCCCACGACGCAATAGCTCCCGCCCATGCGCCCACGCAAGTACCTTGCGCTCCATCAGGTACCAGCTGGCCGCCGCGACTGCGAGCGAAAGCACGTACGCGACGACTGTCATCAAGGGGGCAAGTCGCAAAGGCACCAAGCCATCTTCGAACAGCGACGCAACCTTCTCGAGAACGAAAACGTGCCAGAGATAAAGGCCGTACGAAACAAGCCAATCCATGCCACTGGCGGGGCGTTGAGCAGCCGGCTAACGGCACTGGATTTGCCTTCCGCGATTACGGCAGGTGCCAGCAACAGGAACGCGAGTAGCAGGTTGACCTCGCCCCACAGTCCCGTGGCCCAGTGCAGAAATTGATCTAGATCAGTCGGTAGTAGGGATTGTTCAGCCAGACAGACTGTCCCGTAGAGGGCAGCTGCCAGACCCCAACACAAGACTGGCCTCCCTCCCAGTGCGCGAAGAGGACTAGGCCACCCTGATTTAACGGACCGGGCCGAGAACAGGGCCAGCAGCATTCCCGCGGCAAAGATGTCAATGCTGTTGGGAAGGATCATCAGCCAAGGTTCAAAATCGATGTCAACCACTCGAGTCAATACGACCACCTTGTAAACCAGGCTCGCAAGCACCACTGACCCGAGCAGCAGCGTTTCAATCTTCAATGGAGTTCTCCTGCCAGCTGTGAGCCTCTCTATGGCCCACGCCCACACAGGAAGGAACAAATAGAAGGTCACCTCAACGCACATTTGTTCAGGCCACCGGCTCTAGGTTCGTTCTAGTCGCATGTTGGAAGCCAGTAGACAGCGTCCTTAAACAGATGGGTCAGGCTGTTGAGGCAGTCCACCGGTTCGGCTGCGTGGTCGTGATTCAGGTCCGACCTGGCAGATCAGCCCCAGCTCGCGCAGCTGTCGACCAGTTCTACGGGGCAGACAAAGTCAACTGAAGGTGGCGCTCGGTGCCCGAAAACAGCGGCCCGCTGTGCGCGCTGAACTGGGGCCACTAGGGAAGGCTGCCGCACCCTCTGTACTTGGAGAGGGCGCGGTGGTAGCTTTGTCTGATGCGTATGCGTGAGCTAGCCCCTGTGGTCGCAAGCGCGGCGGTGCTCTTCATCCCAATCTCACAGGCGCATGCTGCCCCAGCCTCCATGACGCTGACAGCTGACACGATTCTGACTCCGGGCTTTTCGACCAGCATTCCCAACTACACGACCTATTGCGCGACAGGCACGGTCAACATGACAGCCTCCGCTGGCACGGGCATGACCCTGGCCGTTGACGGTCACACCGCGAAGTCAGGCTCGCAAACGGTCGCTGTGCCGCTTCATGCGGGGCAGCGGTTCAAGGTGAAGGCCAAGAAGGGCGGGAAGACCACAACCCATTCCATTCGCTGCCTTCCAGCTGACTTTCCAGTTTTCACTGTTGAGGGAAGCCTCCCCGCCACAATTCCACTGTTTGGGTTCTCCAATATTCGCCCCGTTGTATTCAACATCCCGGGGATCACCCAATACGCGATCATTGCCGACCGCAATGGTGTTCCCGTCTGGTGGATGGCAGCACCGCAGAACCTCTTCAACGTGATGGGAATGAAGGGCGGCCGGATTGCGATGGGCCTTGCCGATGGACCCCTGACCATCTACCGGCCCAGCGGAACTCTTGACAAACGAATGCGTCCAACGATCGGTCAACCTGACGCCCATGAAGCCATCCCCACTTCACGTGGGACCTTCTATCTCGGCGCGACATCGCAGAGATTCCACATTGACCTGACTCCAATCAGTGGACCAGCTGATGGAGCAACGCTTGACTCGAACATCGAGGAAGTCTCCGCCACAGGTAAGAGCCTCTGGACTTGGCGATCAAAGGACTACTTTGCGATCTCGGACACCCTGCTCCCCCAGCGGTTCATTCCATTGACAAATATTGACCCATCGGGAGGTTCGGTCTGGGACATCGTCCACCTCAATTCAATTGAGGATGACAACAAGGGCGGGATCATCGCTTCCTTCAGGAATACGAGCGCCGTGTACCGCATAGTCAAGGCCACAAAGGCAATTGACTGGAAGTTTGGTGGCACACCGTCAGACAAGAGCCTCAGGGTCATTGGCGACGATGGAACAGTGCCCCATCTGAGCGGGCAACACGACGCGCGCCTTCTGCCAGACGGAACAATCACCATTCAGGACAATGGAAGCAACCAGACCCGCCCAGCCCGTGTGACCCGTTGGCGCATTGATCGGGTCGCCAAGACCGCCACACTCGTGGAAGAGCTCAAAGACCCGACGATCGGGCGCTCAGTCTGCTGTGGCAGCGCTCGCAAGCAGACTGATGGGAGCTGGCTTGTCGCATGGGGCTCACTCTCCGTCATTCGCGGATACAACGCAGCCCATCGGATGACATTCAACCTTCACTTCGCCGACCACGGCCTGACCTACCGCGCCACGCCTGTGACCACAAAGCAGGTCACAACAGCCCAGCTGCTCACCGGCATGGACTACATGCACAAGCGCTGAGCCCAAGGCTCAGGTTTGAGACGAACAGGCCTTTCCGTCTTGGTCAGATGGCCCAGATGGCCAACGCGGGAAGACCCACGCTGAGCGTGGTAAACGAAACCAAGGCCACGGCCTTGTAAAACGGGTTCTTGGCAACCTTGGGTCCCCAGGCAAGTGGGGCAAAGAGAATCGGGTTAACGACTGTCCCAAAGGCGATCATCCCCCTGATCCAGTTCGGCATCCCCGGCGCTACCTCCTGAACTGCGATGAGAATCAGTCCCATCATGATCCAGTCGATGTGCAGCTGAAGGAATCTGTGCGGCACTGGGATTCCGCGACTGCGGAAGAAATCGGGATTCTGCGTGGCTGCGAGGACGAGCCATCCGGACATCCCGCCCAATGCGAGCGAGACCAGCCCTAGCGATGTAAGAAGTGGCACTGGGCGAGCCTACTCCCTTAGTGGTCAATGACCAAGAAAGGGGCCCGGTTCTGGAAAGAACCGGGCCCCGATCAAAACCCTGATGTGGGTGAATCAGCTCAAATGGAGCTGGTTTACATCATCCCGCTCATGTCGGGCATTCCGCCACCTGCTGGACCACTGTCATCCTGAACCTCGGCGACAATCGCCTCAGTTGTAAGGATGTTCTTGGCGATCGACGCTGCGTTCTGCAGAGCCGAACGGGTGACCATGGCTGGATCAATCACGCCAGCAGCGACGAGATCAACGATCTCACCGGTTGCAGCATTGAGACCGAATCCGGACTTGGCCTTGCGTACATCGTTGACCAGCAGAAATCTGCCTAAGCGGCTCCTCAAGTGAACGGAGGATGATCTTTGCTCCTGTGCGCTCGTCCTCGTCCTCGATCTTCTCGAGGTTGATGGCCTTGCCTGCGATCAGAAGTGCAGTTCCGCCGCCCGCAACGATGCCCTCTTCGAGAGCTGCGCGAGTTGCCTGAAGTGCGTCTTCTACACGGTGCTTCTTTTCCTTCATTTCAGTCTCGGTGGCTGCGCCAACCTTGACGACAGCAACACCACCGGAGAGCTTCGCGAGCCTCTCCTGCAGCTTCTCACGATCGAAATCGGAGTCGGTGTTTTCGATCTCGGACTTGATCTGCTTGATCCTGCCCTTGATTGCGTCACCTTCGCCTGCTCCATCAATGATGGTCGTTGCATCCTTGCCAACGACAACGCGACGAGCCTGGCCAAGCTGGCTGGCCTGCGTGTTCTCGAGCTTGAGACCCATTTCCTCGGTGATTACTTCTCCACCGGTCAGAACTGCGATGTCTTCAAGCATGCGCTTGCGACGGTCTCCGAACCCTGGGGCCTTGACGGCTACACCGGTGAACAGTCCGCGGCGCTTGTTCACGACGAGAGTCGCAAGGGATTCACCCTCAACGTCCTCGGCGATGATCAGCAGCGGCTTGCCAGCCTGTGAAACCTGCTCAATGATCGGAAGGAGGTCCCGGATGGAACCGATCTTCTGGTTGGCGATCAGGATGTATGGATCTTCAAGTACGGCTTCCATGCTGTCCTGGTCTGTGGCCATGTAAGGCGAGATGTAGCCCTTGTCGAACTGCATTCCCTCTGTGAATTCGAGGTCCATGCCGAACGTCTGGCCTTCCTCGACGTTAACAACGCCGTCCTTGCCAACCTTCTCGATTGCGTCAGCAATGACGTCACCGATTGACTCGTCGCCAGCTGAGATGGTTGCAACGCGGGAGATCTGCTCCTTGCCGGAAATCTCCTTGCTCTGCTTACCGATCTGCTCAACAACTGCGTCAACTGCGATTTCAATGCCACGCTTGAGAGCGATTGGGTTTGCTCCGGCAGCAACATTCTTGAGGCCGGTGCGAACGATCGCCTGAGCGAGCACGGTTGCGGTCGTTGTGCCGTCACCGGCAACATTGTTGGTTGCAGTGGCAACCTCGCGTACGAGCAGTGCGCCCTGGTTCTCAAAGACATCCTCAACTTCGATCTCACGGGCGATGGTTACACCGTCGTTAGTGATCGTTGGGGCGCCGAACTTCTTGTCAAGGACTACATAACGGCCCTTGGGACCGAGAGTTACCTTGACTGCGTTTGCGACTGCATCGACACCGCGCTCGAGCGCTTGGCGTGCCTCACTGTCGAACTTGATTTCCTTATGTGCCATTGGTCAGATTCTCCTTATGACTCGACGATGGCGAGGACGTCGGATTCACGGAGAACTAGAAGGTCCTCACCGTCAACCTTGATCTCAGTGCCGCCGTACTTGCTGTAGAGGACTTCGTCCCCTTCTTTTACGTCAAGCGGAATGCGCTCTCCGTCTTCCACACGGCCTTCGCCTACAGCGATGACCTTGCCCTTCTGTGGCTTCTCCTTGGCTGTGTCGGGAAGGACGAGTCCACTGATCGTGGTCTCTTCCTCATCGATTGCCTTGATGATCAGCCGGTCTCCGAGGGGTTTAAGTTTCATATCCCTTGGACCTCCGTTCTGTCTTGTTTGGGTTGGTACTTGTTGTTCTAACGGTCAACACGCCACAAATCAGCTTGATTTGCGGGCGAATCCGTTTGGCACTCACATAGGACGAGTGCCAAACCTAAGCCGATGGTAGCGCAACGGAAGCCCTTGTCAGCATCTGTTAGCGAAATAGCGCCAGATCTGAGCCTGATCCGCGCAGATCTGCGTCCAAAGCGCCGCCGCGGTCAGTTGCGAGCGCCGCCGAGGCCGCGAAGGCGGTCCTCGAAGTCACTCGCACGCTCAATGATCTGAGAGAAACGAACGACAGTCACAGTGTCCTCAAGCGTGACCGGACGGTCATAGATCTGCTCAAGGAAAGTCATCAGGTCCTCAACACGCCGGCACTCCGGATTGTCATGTTGAAGCTCGTGCGGAGAAAGCTCCTTCAAGCGCTTCACCTCAACCTCATCAATCACAGCCTGGAAAACTCGCTCGCGAGGGGAATGCTTGAACCCAATCGTCACAAGGACAAGATCATTGCGCTCATATTTGTGGGACTTGTCGCCCAGCCGGATGGTCCCGCTCTTGCGGCCATTCCTGAGTTGGTCGGCAAAGACCTGTGAATAAAAGTTGAGAACCTTCATTGGAATCAGCTACAGCCTAACTGCCGACTGCGAGTCGGAGCATGTCGCGCTCACCCTCAAATGTCAATGCTTCGAGCGCATCATCGACCGGCATCCATTCAGCTGAGTCAACCTCATCGTCATGGTCACTGAAGTCGCCACCTACCTGCCGAAACTCAAAGAAAACCACGGACTTGTGAATGGACTTGGCCTCCCGCCGATACCAATACGTGACCTCACCGAGGTCACGTACGAGCTCACAGACAAGACCGGTCTCCTCACGAACCTCACGCGTGGCAGCCTCCAGCGCCGTCTCGCCAGGGTCAAGATGCCCCTTGGGCAGAGCCAAAGCACTCTTCCCATTTGCAGTCTTCTTCTTGGGAACGATCACGCAGACCTGTCCATCCTTCAACACAACTCCGCCAGCCGAATGCTCCTCCGGAGCGCCCTTGTAAGTCACCAGACCCAGCCCTCAAGCGCAGGTGGGTCAATGACCACCATGCGGCCGCGTCCCTGCTGAACAACCCCTGCTCGAGAAAGCTCTGCAAGGAATCGACTTGCCGACTCCCGTGAGGTCCCTGCGAGCTGCGCAATTTCCGCCTGCGTGGCAACAATCTTCGTAGGACCAGGACCCGCGCCTTCTGCTCGAGCACGATCCACGAGCTCCCGGATCGCAGCCGCAACACGGCCTTGAACTGTTTGAAAAGAACGACGCTCAATTCGCTGGTTTGCAATCCGAAGGCGCCGAGCCAAAGCGGATGCGAGGGCAAGCCCAAGCTCTGGGTTTGCGACCACTTGGGCCTTCAGATCAGATCCGAGAATTGCAAGAGTCTCAACATCGTCAAGCGCCTCCACCGTGGCAGAGCGGGTCTCAGCGTCAAAAAGAGAGAACTCGCCAAAGATGTCACCGGGGCCAAAGTTGCCAAGTGTGATCTGCCGGCCATCCGGATGCTCACCGATCGCCCGGGCATGTCCCGACCTGATTACGTAACAGGCCTCGCCCGGATCCCCAACATGGAAAATCGCTGTCCCAGAAGGGAATGCGCGCGGTACCGCCACTGCGGCAATGTGCCTCAGAGCATCCTCCGGGAGCGTAGAAAACAGCCGGGTTGAACCGAGCAGTTCGGCGGTATCAAGTGTGGTTTCAGAAGTCATGCGGGTGCAAGTGCTGTTTTAAATAAGCGTGGGTCATTACTGATAATGCCAGCAACTCCGATCCGTGCCATCTCTTGCATGCGACTTGCATCATCAACTGTCCACACAAACAGCTCTCCGCCTGCCTCTCGAACAGCGTCATTAAGTGCCTCGGTGGCCACACACCAGTGCGCCATCACACAGTCGATCACCCCACGCCTGATGCGGTCCGAGGCCTCTCCGGGCAAGGATCGGCGCAGCCACATGACCATCCCCAAAGCTGGCAGGAAAGTCAACGGGTTCTTGGTCCAGTCCCGACTTGCCTTTGGTACTGACCAGCCCACACGGACAGTGGGAGCAGCGCGCTTGATTGCCTCAAGCGACCGCTCGTACTGGGATGACACCAGGGACCGGGATGCCATTCCACTTTCAATCAGTGCGTGACCAACACGGGCCTCGTACCCCGGAAGTTTGAGGTCAACATCAAATTCAATCCCGTCGAACTTGGGTGAAGAAAGGTGGGCGAGCGCTGCACCCAGAGTCACAGGCTTCCTCGCTGAAAGGTCATGAAGATCATGAGCCAAAACCAACTCGGAGTGAGGATCACGGGGGCTGCGAGGGAGAACGTCAAACTCGATCATGTCGACGCCTGTGGCCAAGGCTGCGTCAAAACTCTCCAGGGTGTTTCCCTGATGCATTGCATGTGCGCCCTTGTGGCCCACCCGGACAAGCTTGCTTGAGTTCATAACTGCCTCCATCCACGCATCGCTGTGTGATTCATTGATCACAACCCCCACTGTAGGGCGCAGTTTCGGTTTTCCCGAAACAGTCCTCAAAGACCGTCCACAGAAACGAGACTTCAGCTGAGCTCTCGTCCGTACTGTTTAGCGTAGTACTCGCGGTAATCACCGGAGCGAATTGACTCCCACCAGCCTGGATTGTCGCGGTACCAAGAGACCGTGAGTTCAAGTCCACGGTCAAAGTCTGTGCGGGCCTTCCAACCCAATCCCTCGAGCTTGGCCGATGACAGCGAGTAACGCCAGTCGTGGCCCGGACGGTCGGTGACATGCTCGATGAGGTCCTCACTCGCACCAGTCTGGTCAATGATCCGCTTGATCACTTCCATGTTGGTGCACTCGTCTGGACCACCACAGTTGTAGACCTCGCCAGCAACACCGTGATCAAGCACATGGCCGATGCCACGACCGAAATCCTCAACAAACAGCCAGTTGCGGACTTGCATGCCGTTGCCATAAACCGGAAGGGGATCGCCATGCATTGCGTTCAGCACCATCAGCGGAATCAGCTTCTCCGGATACTGGTACGGACCGTAGTTGTTTGAACCACGCGCGATTGATGTCTGTAGATCGAAGGTGTGGAAATAGCTCTCAACCAGAAGGTCAGCACCCGTCTTGGTAGCGCTGTAAGGAGATGAAGGCTGGAGCGGAGATTCCTCCGTGAACGAACCCTCCTCAATTGATCCATAGACCTCGTCAGTCGAAACTTGGACATAACGAAGCTCATTCCGCCGGGCCTCTTCCAGCAAGGTGTATGTCCCCTGCCCGTTGGTGACTACGAAGGCGTCGGGTTCCGCGATTGAACGGTCCACATGGGTTTCCGCCGCGAAGTTGACAATCGCATCGACACCCTTGGCAGCTTCAGCCACTGCCTCCGGGTCCTCAATCGCCCCATGGACAAGACCCAGATAGCGCGGGTTGCCCTCCAAGTCGGCGAGGTTCTCCCGGCGACCAGCGTAGGTCAGCTTGTCAAGGACGATGATCTCATCGTCGCTTTCGTTAAGCCTCAGCCGTACAAAGTTTGAGCCGATAAATCCGGCGCCACCACAAACCAGCAGTTTCATCCTTGTTCCTCCACTGTCTTTCTAGCCTCAATGTAGTCATCCAAGCCTTGTGTCCACGCAGGCAAGATGGGCGTGTCACTCCTGGTTGCTTCCAAAACACTGTTTGCAGGCCTTGGGGCCGGCCTCACAAATTGATCGCTCGTCGTTGGCGTCAGATCACATGGTGTTCCAGTCCGCTCGAAGATCTCCTTCGCAAACCCGAACCATGTTGTCTCTCCCGCTCCTGCGCAATGGTGAATGCCACCCGCCCCGGAGTCAAGGGAAATGTCAAGCAACGCCTCCGCCAGATGCGCAGTGTTGGTCGGGCAACCACGCTGGTCGTCAACAACCGAGACAGCGCCCCGGTCAACCGCCAACTTGAGCATCGTCTCAACAAAGTTCGCGCCGTCGACACCGAACAGCCATGCGGTTCGCACGATTGAGTGCCGGTCACCTGCAGCCAGCACATTCAACTCGCCCGCAAGCTTGGTCCGACCATAAGCGGACCTTGGGGCTGTCGGATCGGACTCCACATAAGCGCCTTGCTTGTTGCCGTCAAAGACATAGTCAGTTGAAACCTGGATCAGACGCGGGCCCGCAAGTGCAAGAACGTTCGGACCATCACCATTGACAACAAGCGCCTCGGCTTCGTGCTCCTCGGCTCCGTCCACATCCGTCCATGCAGCGCAGTTGATGATTGCGTCCGGAGCAATGTCGGAGACGGCGGAAGTCACGGCCTCAACCTGACTGATGTCCAGCTCACCGCGAGTCAGGCCGGTTGCTTTGAGTCCACGCGCTGCTGCTGCCCGGAGTACATCCCGACCGAGCATTCCCCACGCTCGAGTTATCTCCGACCATCAGTCGGTAAGCCCTGGGCTGACGGTCATCACGGGAAACGGTGACATTGCGACCTAGAAGCGAAGATTCCATACGGCCTGGAAGGTCGCGAACCTCGGACCCGGTCAGGAGGATCGAGTGTTCGATTTCCGCACGCTCAATGGTGCAGTCCTCAGCAATGGCCGAATATGGACCCACATAACAATCGGTCAATGTGGTGCCAGCGCCAATAATGGCCGGGCCTCGCACGGTTGAGCGGATCAGCTTGGCGCCAGCTTCGATCACCACCGGTCCCTCAGTTTGGCTGTCAATCAACTCTCCGTCAATCCGGTGCGTAAGAGCTCCGAGAATCAGACGGTTGGCTTCCAACATGTCCTCAAGTCGTCCAGTGTCCTTCCGCCAGCCCTCAACGATGTGCGGATCGACACGACCACCGTTGTCAACGATGTACTGGGTTGCATCGGTGATTTCCAACTCTCCACGAGGGGAAGGCTCAATTGCCTTCGCGGCCGCATGAATAGCTGAAGTGAACATGTAGACGCCGACAAGGGCGAGATTGCTCTTTGGCTCCGAAGGCTTCTCCACCAGATTGATGATTCCCCCATCCGGGCCAAGCTCAGCCACGCCGAAGTTCTCCGGATCGGGAACCTCAGTCAAAAGGATCATGGCGTCGCGGCCACCTTTTCGGAACTCCTCCACAAGGGGCTCCATGCCACCTTGGAGCAGGTTGTCACCCAAGTACATGACGAAGGGCGAGTCCCCCAGAAACGGCTCGGCTGTAAGAACTGCATGAGCAAGGCCAAGTGGATCGTCTTGGACGATGTACTCAATGCGAAGTCCAAATCGGGACCCGTCACCTGCAGCTTCGCGAATCTCGTCTCCGGTCTCCGGAGCGATGATGATCCCGACCTCTTCAATCCCAGCGGCCGCCATTGCTTCAATGCCGTAAAAAAGCACT
>JAPLCH010000217.1:11611-20889 GCA_026392325.1 Solirubrobacterales bacterium
ACTGGCTTGTTGGCCACAGGCACCAGCTGCTTGGCGCTGGTGTGCGTGATCGGGCGCAGCCGCGTACCGCGTCCGCCCGAAAGAATCAATCCCTTAAGTTTCTCCATTCCGATTGGAAGCCTAGAGACTTGAACTGACTTCAGTCCTGATGGGTTGGAAGCCTGCCGGCTGCCGAAGGCTCAGTAGACGCCGCCGAGCTTCCGGTGGTCCCATGTCGCCGTCTCAACGGGAACAAAGTGCATTGCGACGCGCTTAGCGGCCTGAGCCTCCACTGCGTCCCTTCCGGCTTCCCCAAGCTCGCCGCCGGCGTACCTGCCCATGATCTCCAAGCCAAGCTCAAACACCTGATCAATGTCATTGATCAACTCAACATTGGTCTTCATCATCACGCCGCGAAGCTGATCGTAAGAGTCTCCCGCCTCAACCTGGATCGATGCCCGGGAATCACGCTTGAGGTTCTTGACCTTCTGCGACTTGGCGAACGTCCAAGCCCAGATGTCACCGTCGCGCACGACGTACCAAAGTGGCATCAGGTGCGGCCAGCCATCCTTGCCGATGGAACCGCAGGTGACAATCCGCTCCTCCTCGAGGAAAGCGACGATCTCCTCGTCGCTCATCTGGATAGCGGACCGGCGGCTCACTTTGAAGTTGTTCCGGAGGCCTTCGGGTTCTTCGAAGGGGCAGCCTTGGCAGCAGGTTTCTTGACAGCTGCCTTTCGCGCCCGGGGTGCCGCGGCCTTGGCCGGAGCCTTGCGGGATGTGCCGGGGCGCTTGCGGGGACGGGCGGAAGTGCCACCCAACTCCGTCACTGCGCGGAGTACGGCCTTGCGCGCATCTGCAGGCTCGAGAACAGCTGCATCTCCAGCTTCCTTGAGGATCTCCTTGACGAGCCATTCGGTGCCGGCGTAGCCAAGCTCCACAATCACGGAGCCGTCGGCGAGCTCGGCAGACACTGTCCGCTCTTCGCGTGCCCACCTTGCGCGCTCAGGCGAAACCCAAACAAGTGCTGTGCTGGAAGCCGGAACCTCGCCCGTGCGTGGCCACCCTTCAATTCCCTCAGCCGGATCGACTTCAGGTCGTGGCTCGAAAGTTGTCTTGGTTGCTTCAGCTGCCTTGATTCGGTCGAGACGGAAGTGACGAAGGGCCTCACGGTCAAGATCCCAAGCAGCTACGTACCAACCCTCACGCCCATTGATCAAGGCGTACGGCTCAACCTTGCGCTTGCTGAACTCGTCCTCGTTCTCCTTGTAGTACTCAAAGTGCAGAATTCGGCGGTCGGCGGTTGCAGTGGAGACAATCTTCGCGATTCCGCCATCGTCGCCTTGTGGTCCCGCGCTTGCGATGTGCAGGCCATCCTCAACTGGGTCAACGCCAAGCGCGGTGACAACCTTCTCGCGGGCTGAGGCCAGCGAACCTTCTGGAATGTGGTCTCCAAGCAGGTCAATGGCTGCAACAAGAGCCTTCGCCTCAACTGGGAGAAGACGAGCAGGCCGAGCGAAGGAATCACCGTATGGCTCCGGGTCAACCTCGACCTCGTCGCCATCGCGCTCTGCGTAAAGGACATACGAACCGGCGCCGAAGTTCACGATGTTGAGGACATTGATGTCCTCTTCAAGCTCCTCATCGGTCAGCTTGAGACGCTCCTTGAGATCAGTGGCTGAAAGCTTTGCTTGACGACGCCCGGCATCAATCAGGATCGAAGCGAGCGTCACGAGTCTCGCGAAACGCTCAGGCCGGATTGCTGCAGGCTCACGCTCCTCATCAGCCTGCTTGGCAGCGGGCACTGCCTTCTTCGCGCTGGCACGCTTCTTCTTTGCCAGCTGCGGCTCTCCGGTGTGACGATCACGCAGGAGGGCAAGGCGTTCGGTGTATTCGTCAGAAAGCTCACCTGGCTCTGCAATAGCTGCATTCCCACCAAGTCCGAGGACCCATGAGACCAACGCTCTGGACTGTGCGTATTCGGTCGTGAAAGAGGACTCGCCCTTGCCAGCCTTCTTGACTGTGCCCACATGTCCAAAGTTGCGCTCTATCTGCCAGGCGATGCGATCGCTCAGGAGGATCTTCGCTGTGGAATTGACATCTCCGAATTGCCAGACCGCACGCTTGGCGTAAACGCGGGGGTCGAAATCAGTTGGCCGCTGAAAGTCATGCTCGGCCTTCGTCGCATAGGCGACCTTGCCGCTCATGCGGGAAAGGCGGAACACGCGGATCGCCTCGCGGTCATGCGCATAACCCACGAGGTAGAACTGCCCGGCCTGAAAGAGCAACAGGAATGGGTCAACGGTTCGTGAGCTCTGGCGGTCGCGTTCAATTGTGTAGTAGTCAAAGGTGATGGTCTTGCGACGGAAGATTGCGGTTTCAATCTTTGCCAGGCGCTGGGAAAGGTCATGTCCACCAGCCGTCGCGGTGATACCCAGAGCGACAGTTGACTGGTCTGGGCGCTTGTCGGGCCTTGCACGTCCCCATGAGAGCTGTTGCAAAGCAAGGCGCAGTGGCTCGGCATAGGCGAACTCACCGTCAAGCAAAGTCAAGGCTGTTTGAAGTGCCGCGAGTTCACTGTCAGTGAACTCAACTGGAGCGAGGTAGAAGTTCTCCGGCGGCAGCGAGTAATTCTCCTGCTCGACTTGTCCGTCAGCGGGGCGCTCGATCCGAAGATGAATGCCAAGTGCTTCAAGCTCAGAACGGTCCGCGTAGAAACGGCGCGCGAAGGCATCCTCGTTCATGGCGCTGTAGCCCTCTACATCGCGCCTGATCTCCATAGCTGTCACCGGCCGCCTCTCTGCCATGAGGTAAGAGATGAGCGACAGCTGACGAATCAGCTTTTCTGTGTCTTTGGCCACCAAGCGAGCATAGTCAGAGGAGGCTTACGGCTGACCTCGCGAGAGCCTCACTACCCCGCATATTCCGCACTTTCTTGGCTTCAGTCAGCAGATTCGGCGCTTGCAAACCACGCGCCGCCGCCAATAGCAAGGTCGTAATCCGACCAAGCGCTTCCAGGCGAAAGGGACTTCTCCAACCGATCGAAGGAGCCCAACTGGCCGCCAAGGTGATCCATCATGTGGACCAAAGTCGCTTCCCGTGAGAGCGGAAGCACGGGACTTCCATGCTCAAGCTTTCCGTGGTGGCTCAAAATGATGTGACAGACCCCGCGGTTGAGGTGCTCGGGGAATCCATCAATCCCCTCAATCAGGGTACGAATCCGGAAGTAGCCGAGGGGAATCTCGCCCTGAAGCCGCCCATCATCAGTGAAGTCAATTGCGTTGGGGTCAGTCGTGTAAGCATCAAGCTTCCCAATGTCGTGCAGCAGCGCCCCGGTGACGGCAAGGTCACGATCAATCCCGGGGAAGTTCCCCGCAACATCGCTTACCGACTGGGAAACGCTCAAGCAGTGCTCGAGCAGCCCGTGCTTATAAGCCTGATGAAAACGCTTTGCTGCAGGCGCATCGCGATAGGGAGGCCAAGTTTCCGCGTCCGGCCCAAGGACCAGATCCAGAAGCTGCCGCAAGTGAGGCTGCTCAACGCTGGCGCTCAGACCCCGAAGATCCTTTTCCATCTCAGCCGCCGGAACAGGGGGACCGTCCATCAGCTCCTCGGGGTCGTACTCGCCATCGGTCGCCTTGACCGCATCCGCGATCTTCAGTGAGCGGCCAAACCGTTCGTGCTCTTCAACCGATGCAACGAGCTTCACCGCGGTGCCTGGCGCATACAGAGCTTCGAGCTCTGGAGTGCTGTCCCAGACGTTTGCCTTGATGCCTCCGGTCTTGTCAGCAAGCTCGACTTTGAGGAACGGCTTGCCCGCTTTTGTCTCCCGTGTCTGGGAGGCGCGCACCATCAGTACGCCATCAAATCTGTCGCCACCTGTGAGGTCTTTGACTGCCATCGGAACCGAAGGTAGAACCACTGCCGGACGGGGAATGTTCCGCGCAACCTTCAAGCAACCAGAGTGTTGGAACAGTGCAGGTCCCCCGTGGGGAGAAGTAATCTTTCGCGCACCGCAGAAGCACACGCAGAGTGGAGGAGAACCACATGCAGCCCTTGTTTGAATACCAAGCTGAATTCAACGGAGTGAGAACCCGTGTCCTTGAACTTGAGGGCGAGGAAACTCCACTCACTTGCCGCGCTTGGCCGGGTGGGGCGTGCAGCCATCGCCATTGACCTTCCAGGGTTTGGCAAGGCTCAAGCGCTCGCCGACGGCCCGATGCTTCCTCAATACGACGACTTCCTTCAAGGTGTTGCAAAGTCAGTGGGCCCTGGCGCAGTCTTCGTTGGAAACTCACTCGGCGGCTGTGCATCACTCCGTCTCGCTGAGCGCAACCGCAGGCTCGGTGGCGTGGTCGCAGTCGCACCAGCAGGCCTCGATATGGCCCGCTGGTTTTCGATCGTGGACCGTGACCCTGCCCTCCGCCGAATTCTCTCCCTTCCGCTCCCGATGCCATCCGGCGCACTCAGGGCCGTGGTCGGACGCACCTACCAAACGCTCGCATTCGCAAAACCGGAAACGGTTGACCCTGCCGTCATCCGCGACTTCACCAGTCACATTCCAAGCCGTACGGCTGTCGCTCGCCTGTTGAAGAACGGAAAGCGACTGCTCCCTGAGCTCAAGGACCCATTTGACCTGTCGAAGATCAACACCCGGGTTTTGCTCGTCTGGGGAACGGCCGACCGGATGGTCTACCGAACTGGCGCCGACCGGGTACTTGAAACAGTCCCGAACTCACGCTTGGAGATCCTTGAGGGATGCGGTCACTGCCCCCAGATTGAGGAACCCTCCAAGTTCGCCGACATGATTCTTGACTTCGCCGCCGTCGAACCGGCTCTTCGGGCTGCCTGACCTGGGCTCCACGGGGACGCAGGCAAACGCCCTGCTGCCCCACAAGCTGGCTCAATAGTTCACTCTTGGTATTAGAAGAGCGCGATGAGACTCCCCCCGACACCCAACGAACTCAGCGCTGCTGCGGCCAACACATTTGACCGACTCTCAAGGGGCGGCCTTGCCGACCTGCGGGAGATGCCGCGCGCCGTCATAGACGAAGGGCCCCAGCGCACGGTCTACCGCTACCACCCGACCGCGAAGACAAGAGAAGACCTTCCACCGCTACTGCTTATTCCACCCCTCGCTGCTCCAGCGCTCTGCTTCGACCTGCGGCGTACTTGCTCCCTGATTGAGCACGAGCTTTCAATTGGCAGGCGGGTTTACATGGTGGACTACGGCTCCATCGCCTTCTCAGATAGGGACTTGGGCCTTGAGCACTGGTTTGAATCAGTCATCCCAGAGGCCGTGCGTGCGGTTGCTGCTGATGCCGTGGTGGCTGAAGTGGACACATTGGGATGGTGCCTCGGAGGGATCATGACCATGCTCGCCGTGGCTGACCACCCTGACCTTCCCGTTCGGTCCATTGCGATGGTCGCCAGCCCATTCGACTTCACTCAGGTACCACTGATCGCACCCCTGCGGCCGCTCGCAAACCTGGCTGGCGGAGCGGGCCCTCTCTCTGCGATCTACAAGACCCTCGGGGGCGCACCAGCCCCAATAGTCAAGCGCGCCTACCAGCTTGCGGGTTTTGACAAGTATGTGACGAAGCCCTTGACGATTCTCCAGAACCTTGACGACCGGGACTTTCTGGCACAGATCGAAGCTGTCGACCGATTCATGAACAACATGCTCGCCTACCCAGGTCGGACCTTCGGGCAGCTTTACCATCGCTTCTTCCGGACAAATGATCTGGCCTCCGGGTTCCTTGATGTTGACGGCCGCCGGATAGACCTGTCGACGGTCAGGCAACCCGTACTGTCAATTGCGGGGACCGGGGATGGAATTGCTCCCTTGGCCTCGGTTCACCACATCTCCGAGCTTCTTCCCAAGTCCGCCTCCATAACTCTCGACAAGGCGCCGGGTGGTCACCTTGGAGTGCTCAGCGGTAGATCCGCCAGAACAACGACTTGGGAGAAGATCGACAGGTTCCTTGAGGACCCATTGGCAAACGCCCCGGCGAAGAAGCCAGCGAAAGCCAAAGCCCGAAAGTCTGCTGCCAAGAAGCGAGCAGCCTAGACCGGAGTCTTGACTTCAGGCGATTCAGCCTGAATCTCCCCTGCAGCAGTCTCCTCCGGCTCAGAGTTTGGCTCCCAACCTGGCTTGCGAAACAGATAGCCAAGCTTGGTTCGAAAGTCGGGCGCAGACTTGAGGTCGGAGACAATCATTGCCCACTCATGGGTCACGACCCGAATTGGATTGAACGACTCCACATTCTTGGTGAGTCCGTAAACCACGCGCTCATTCTCTTCCCTGAAAGTCCCGAACATTCTGTCCCAGATGATCAGGATGCCACCGTAGTTCCTGTCCAAGTAGCCCGTGTTAGCACCGTGATGAACCCGGTGATGCGAGGGAGTGTTAAAGAGGAACTCAACTGGCCGCGGAAGCTTGCGGATCTTCTCCGTGTGAATCCAGAACTGGTAAACGAGAGAGATCGCCTGGGCGAGAACAATCGCGTAAGGCGGAAAGCCAACAAGGGCCAAAGGCACCCAGAACACCACTGTGTACATGTGAAACCACTCTTGCCGGAGGGCCGTCGAAAGGTTGTAGTGCTGACTTGAATGGTGGACCACATGGCTCGCCCAAAGCAGGCGAATTTCATGCCCACTCCTGTGGCTCGCGTAAAAGCAGAGGTCCTCAGCCACGATCAGCAGAGCCCAAGGCCAAGGCTGATCCATTGGCATGTGAAACGGCACAACGGAATACACGGCGGCCAGCACGGCGATCATCACCAGCTTCCAACCAAGGTTCATAACAACATTGCCCACCCCCATCGTCAACGATGTGGCGGTGTCCCGAGCGTCGTAGCCAGGCTGATCCTCGTGATCATCGAAGTGGTAGGCGATCGCCTCAATCAGCACCAGCGCGATGAAGAACGGGATCGCTGCCTTGATCAGGTCAAACATGCTTCTGATTCTGGCAGGTCACCTCGGGCTCTGGTGGTGATTTGGCCCGCTGAATAGCAGAAGTGAAACTTACTGAGGGGCACCTGGGAGGCTCCCGAGCAGGGCGGTGAGCTCCTTCTCAAGCCGCTCCACTACAGCGTCCCTGCTTCCGGGGCCATGAACCCAGACCGTTGCTCCAGACTCGGCGGAAAGGCGTGACTCAACAAGGTGCCCATCAGCAAGCATCCGTACCTCTGCCCTTTCGTCACCTTCGTTCCATTCCCAACAAGAGACCAGCTCGCCAGTCTGGGACTCAACTGCCGCTGCCTCGGCCTCAAGGCCAGACCACGATCCTTCGCCCCTTGGTACATCCAGCAATGCGCCTACAAGCTGACTTGAGCTTGGTTCAGGCGCCGCGGCTCCATCGAGCATTTCGAATACAAGGCATGGCAAACGGAGGTCTGGAACACCTGGCTCAGGGGCATCAAAGATCCGGGTCCGTGACTCGTCCAACTGAAACCCGTTCTCTGCAAGAACGCGGGCCCAGCGGAGCGCTCCATTAAGGTCAGTGCGCTCCAGGCTGATGAAGAGCCCACCTGGCCTTGTGGCCGCTGCTATCCGCCCTGCCATGACCCTGGCCTCCCGGAGCCAGTCGGCAGCGGGCTGGCGCTCACCTGGGAGTGGGCTGCGCGGAATCTCTGCGCTTGGAAGGATCACCTCACCGAGCATTGACCTCGAGGCGTGAACGACATCCATCGTTCCCCCGGCCCACTCCGCGTGCCATGGGTCCCGAAGGTCGTAGAGGTGAAACGCGGGACTCGGCGCTTTCCATTGTTTGGAGTAGTCGCGCGCGAGCTCCACGGCCTCAGCGCAATTGTCAACTGCGCGAACCTCAGCATCCGGGGCTGCCTCTGCAATTACGCGGGTCAGGATTCCCTGTTCACAGCCAATGTCAAGAACACGCTCAGGAGCAAGGTCCGTAATCAGGCTCCGTAGCCAATCTGTCTGTGCTGCATACAAGGGTCCAGACCAGATTTCTGCCACATCAAGGCTCAGCTCAAGAGACGCATTCTTCGCCGAGTAGAGGCGTTGCCTGTTGGTCGGATCCCCCATCGCGTCGAGGAAATCGCGGGCCGGAGGCCCATGGCGCTCTATGAGATCTCTCTGCATCCATCAAATCCTCCCACTTGGAGTGTCCACAAGCTCAACTAGCCTGCCCTCACCATGATGGCTCTACTCTTTCTCATCTGGACCGGCGCTTTTGGACTGGCCTTGGCCAATCGCCGCAGAGCCTCAGTTGTAGGTGGGCTGCTCGGGCTGATCCTGACTGCGGCAATGTTCCGTTACCACTTGACCGACACCATCCTGTTGGGACTCTGACCATGTGGAACACGCGCTCAGTCATGCAGGTTCTCAACGCAGTTGCAGCTGTGGTCATGTTCTCCGTCGTAGCCGGCGCCTACGGAGTTCAGTTCATCAACTCAGAGGTCCCGTGCCCCCTCTGCCTTCTGATCCGAGTGGCCATGCTCGCTGCCGGGTTCGGACTTTGTCTCAATGCTCTTTGGGGTCCGCGAGCTGTGCACTATGGAGTCAGCCTCCTTGCATGTGTCCTTGGGGCCGGAATCTCCCTTCGACAGGTTTCCCTCCACGTTGTCCCAGGAACCGGATCGTACGGTTCAGCCGTTCTTGGCTTTCACCTCTACACATGGGCGTTCATCGTGTTCAGCACAATGATTCTCGCGATTGCCGCCGTGTTGACCTTCCAGCGTCAGTTCGGTCCCCGCAAGGCTCTGGCTCCAAAGATCGTCAAACCGATCGCTGTTGGCGTCACCTGCATCGGCCTTCTGCTCTCCGCAACAAACGTCGTCACAACGACAGTCGAGTGCACTGCAGGCGCATGCCCTGACAATCCCACGAGCTACCAAATCCACCTGTGATTGTTCCTCTGGCAGCCGCAGCTTCTCCGTTCATGTGGCTTCCCTTTGTCGCATTCTGGGTTGCGTGCCTTGCGGCGATCTGGGCTGAGATTAGAGAGACCGAAGGGGAGACAGACCTCCCTGACAAGCTCGACCAGCCTGTCCAATAGTCAGCTGAGCGACTCGCGCCCGTGTGGCGCGTCAAGGTCAAGAATGGGTCCGAGCGGAACAATCCCGTACTCGTTGCCTGCTGAGTGCGCCTTGTAGAAGTGGTCTTTCATCTCCTGAAACCGGACAGTCGCTGCAACGCCGGGTTGCTGGTAAAGGTCTCGAAGGTAGCCGGAGAGATTCGTGTAGTCGGCAATCCGCCTCAGATTGCACTTGAAGTGGTCGACATACACGGAGTCAAATCTGATCAGAGTCGTAAAGAGCCGCCAGTCGGCCTCCG
>JAPLCH010000148.1 GCA_026392325.1 Solirubrobacterales bacterium
GGTGAGGGTGCCACGGGTGGCCCTGACGACTTGAGGACGAGGCTGCCTATCCGCTACGGCTTCTCGCCCCACTACCTAGATGGCGTACCTTACGGCGGTCCGTCTTGCATTGTGTTCCAGCTCGGTGCGTTGATGCCCGTCGCTACCGGAGCGTGGAAGGTTCAGCAGTAGAGCTGAGTCGTCACGTAGGACTCATCGCTGAGTTGCTTGGCCGCTGAGAGGGGTGGCGTGCGGCTGCTTAGCCTAGCGAGGCAAGGCTACTCAGTAGGCCCTTCGAGCAGTGCGGCCAGTCGACTGGTTGTGCTGCTGGCGCCGTTTGGTCGACGTGCCAAGCGTATCCGGCCATGTCAAATGCCATCCACGGCTGGACTCGATCTCCGCGGCTGGGCTCCCGGCCGAGAAAGAAAAAGCGCTGCAGCGAATAGTTGCCTTTGAGCTGCGATTCGACGAGCAGTCGTTTTTGTGCATCGGGATATCGCTCAAAGTTGCTCTTGGACGCGGGAAGGCAAAGCCATCCGGGGCCCTGTTGAAGCAGTGCTCTGCCGATAAATCGTGCGACTGAAACTGCTGGTCGCAGCTTGGACTGGCGCTCCGTCCATTCGCATTGGCTTGCGATTGCGTCGCCGACCTGATCGGCCCACGCTGGGTCGTCTGGCCACCATAGCCGTGTGTCGCTGCTGCCGAAGATGTGAATCGATCCTTTTCGGTTCAGATGCACGCGTTCCTCCTGCTGCTTGGCATTGCGAATGATCAGCAGGTTGGACATTCCCCCTCCGCCGCCAGGGTCTGTCGCAATCTTGAAGTTCTTTCCGTACTCGAGGAGGCGCGCGCCAATCAGCCAGCTGACGGCCTCTCGATAGTTGATGAAAACCGGATCATCCTTATCGCCCCAGCGCATACCTGCAACCTATCGCTCAGCACAACTTGTGCGTCCAATGTTGGACGGTAGAATACAGCCGTAAGCAGAGCAGCGTCACGTGTGCGGCGCCCATGGACGACTCCACGTTCATCCCACCCATGCGACTAGGCTGGTGGCGCCCTCTGTGCCAGGTGACTATTCGCTCGTGATTACCGATCTGAGTGGATACGGAATCTATTGCGCATTCACGATTCAGCTTGGTGGGGTAGTAAGAGTTACGGCACCCCTTCCGGTACCAACAGCCACGTCTCCGGTTATCACTTCCGCGACTTCAAGTACATCAGCCGCCCGCAAGTGACTCTCGATGTCCGAGGCCAAGACAAACATCCGATGGATCGCTACTGCGAAGCTCGGGTAAAAAACCCATGGTTATGCAGTGCATGCGCGACTCGGTGCAAATGGTTTCATGCGTGGCTTCGGGTGAGACGAAGCGTGGCCGGAAACAACGTACTGTGAGCTGCTACTACGACGGGCTGACGGGTCGCTTCTATTCGCTAAACGCGCTCTCCAACATGGCCGGTTCGATGTGTCTTGGTGCAGTCTGCAGAGACGGCTGGTCGTCGGCCTCAACCGTTTCTGGGACGTGTTCGCATCATCGTGGGGTTGCGCATTGGGTCATGGGGTAGTGGTTCCATCGTTTTTTCGTATCGGCTTCCGGGGTTCGCGCCACGCGCTTTTAGTGGCGGAGCTTCACGGCCTGCGCCTGCTTGTCGTAGGCGTAGTTGACGATGGACCCAGCGCCGATGAGGCGGACGACCTCGTTGATGATGTGGATTGGTACGGAGAACCATTCGTGGGCTTCGGCGACGGTCTTGCCTGCGTGCGTGTAGCGGACTTGGATGCGCGCGTCGGCGAGGAACTGGTGGATGATGCCCTCGACGTTGGGGGCGATGGCGGCGGCGAGCTCCCAATCGGCGACGATCTTGACCGGTGCGTTGAGGTACGTCTTCTCTTTGTTTGCCTGCTTGATGCGCTCTTCGGTGGTTTTCGTCGTGTACCCAATCTTGTGGAGATTGGGTATGGCCGTCACTTGGGGGTCTGTGCTGAGCGACTGCAGGACGTAGACGCGGCCCATCTTCGTGCCGACTTCGAGGCCCATTTTGGCGAGCGTGGTGTGGTTCGGCTCTGTGATGCGTTTGCCGTTCTTGTAAAGAATTCGACTGAACGATTGAAGGAGAGGGTTGGATTCGGTGCCGTTTTCGTAGATGACGCGCAGACGAGCAACGCGTCTACCCGCCTCTTTCTTCTCGTCACCAATCTCGGCGACGTAGGCAAGAACGCCACTAGTAACGAAGAAAGAATCCTCTGAGATCGACGACTCGTTTCTGAATTCGATCACTGAACGTTCCCCGGATCTAAGCTCAACATGGCACTGCTTGAAGAGCGGCTCGAATTGGCCGAAATCCTTGCACTTGGCGCGTTCAGCAATCTCGTCGGGCACGTTGACCTTCTTCGGGACGTTCCGCAACGTGAAGATGTCAGGCGTGTCGTCGTCGCCATCGAGGAGACCCGAGTCGTCTGATGTGAAGATCTCCTCAATTGTTGCCGGTGGTTCAGGTTCGATCAGCACCCCGTGGACGTCATACTCGGCGAGCTCCTCTCGTAGCGCCGGGTCGTTGACGATTCCTTGCAGGCGGGCGTGCAGCTGGAACTCGTTGACGTCGCTGGTGTTCTTCTCGGGGGCTCGCCCGTGCGTCTCGATAAAGGTGCAGATTTCCTTAAACGCCGTGACGAGGCGCTCGTCGCGCGTGATTGGTGCGGCTTTGACGGGAATGATCAGCAGGCCGTGCTCGTCCTCAGCGATGATCTGCTGGAGCCAGGCCGGATCGACGCTGCTCACAGGTTCGCCTTCCGCCGCTCCTTCTGGAGAAATAGGAGTGCTTCAGCCATTCGCCGCTCGAGCGGGTCGTGTGAGCGCACATCAGGCTTTCGGCCCTCTTTGGCATTGAAGGCGAGGATTTTGGGCCAGAGGAGATCTTCGCCTCGTCCTCAGTGATATCTACCCGCATCTCGTCGATCGCATCTTGGATCACCTTGAGAAGCTGCTTCGTAACCTTCGTCGACAAAATCTCGAAAGCACGCTGAAACGGGTTGACGGAATCGATCAGGTCGATATTCAACTCGTTGATGTTGATGAACTTATTTGCCATCAGAATCAGGCGCTTGTCGCCAACCTCTTTGACATCACTGTTCTTGATGACGGAATCAACGACGACTGCCTGACGAACCTGTTCGACTTCAGCAGAGGAGAGATCCGGATACGCCATGCGGATGATGTTGGGAATCATCACCTTGTTCATCACCTCGGGATCGACATTGCCGGGCATCGCCTTGAGCATCTGCTGATCCTGGAAGAGCTTGGCTTTGATGTCGTTGAGATCGTCGTCGATGATCTGCTTCACTCGGTCCGTTGATGGCTCAACGAAACCACCGATCACCAGCACAGACGGGTCATCGGGCTCATCTTCATCGGATCGTCTCGTGCGAAACTTGAAGTTCGGCGCCAGCACCTGCTCCATCAAAAGCGACGCAGTGATTGCCTTGAGCATGTTGTTGACGGCAACCTTCACATCATCATCAGCCGCGTCAGGTTGGGCGATCAGGTTTGTGAACTGCGCGTGCGTCTTGTTCGGCGAGTCACGCGTACACCGACCAATGATCTGAATCACCTCGGTCAACGAGC
>JAPLCH010000119.1 GCA_026392325.1 Solirubrobacterales bacterium
AGGTCGAAGAAGAACGCCTGAATCATGTTCTTGGCAACCTTCCCGGTGAGGAGGTCTACGAAGTAACGGCCTTCAATCTCCATTGCCGTATCGAAGTCAACCTGTGCGCCCTCAACTGCGACGGACATAATGTGCTTCGGCGCCGGGTAGTTGGCTCCCTTGATCTGCTTGCGCAGGTTGGCAGGGAACGCTGGCAGGTTCATTGCCAAAGCCGGTGTCATTGGAGTGCCGCCCGGGATCTTGTATCCCTTGACATCCCAAGGCTGAACAGCCTCCGGATTCGCAGCAATCCACTTCTTGGCTGCTGGAACAAGGTCAGCCTCGGTCTCAACGACCTCGTCAAGAAGACCAAGCTCGAGAGCCTTGTCAACACGACGCTGCTGTCCCTGCATCAGCCACGACATGAGGGCATCAGTGATGCCACGCATGCGAACGGTACGAATTACCCCACCGCAGCCTGGGAGAAGGCCAAGCTTGACCTCTGGGAACCCGAGCTGAACCTTTGGCGAGTTGACCGCGATCCGATAATGGGTTGCGAGTGCGATCTCAAGGCCGCCACCCAGGGCAGCACCATTGATTGCAGCCACCACAGGCTTGCCGAGCGTCTCAAGCCGGCGAAGCTGGCTCTTGAGCTCCCGGACCATCTCTTCGAGCTCGCCAGCCTGATCAGGCTGTGCTGAACGAAGGTCGTTCAGGTCTCCACCTGCAAAGAAAGTGCTCTTTGCGGAGGTGAGGATGACGCCAGTAACGGAGTCCTTCTCAGCCTCGAGGCGATCAACGGTCGCAGCCATTGACTCGCCGTAATCACGGTTCATTGTGTTTGCGGACTGGTTCGGATCGTCAAGGGTGAGAATTACAACCCCGTCAGAGTCCTGGTCCCACTTGATTGTCTTGCTTTCAGCCATGTTTAGATCGCCTCCACGACGGTCGCAATACCCATGCCGCCGCCCACACAGAGTGTGCAGAGGCCGTACCTGCCACCAGTACGGTGGAGTTCATCAACAATTGTTCCGAGGATCATTGCGCCGGTTGCTCCCAGCGGATGTCCCATGGCGATTGCTCCACCGTTGACATTGACCTTCTCCATGTCAAGGTCCATATCGCGCACAAAGCGCAGAACCACGGCTGCAAATGCCTCGTTGATCTCGACGAGATCAAGGTCATCCTTAGTGATCCCGGCCTTTGCAAGTGCCTTCTTGGCAGCTGGGGCCGGACCGGTGAGCATGATCGTTGGATCATCACCGGAAAGGGCAGTCGCGAGGATGCGGGCACGTGGCTTCATGCCCATCTTCTCGCCGGTTTCAGCGTTGCCGATGGCAACAAGTGAAGCGCCATCCACGATTCCGGATGAGTTACCCGGGGTGTGGACGTGGTTGATTTTCTCGATCCAATGGAACTTCTGGAGTGCAACGGCGTCAAAGCCGCCCATCTCACCCATTGCAGCGAATGATGGCTTCAGCCCTCCGAGGGTCTCAACTGTGGTTCCGGCCCGGATGAACTCGTCGTTGTCAAGAACAACCTGGTCGTTCATGTCCTTCACTGGAACTACTGAGTTGGCGAAGCGTCCCTCAGCCTGTGCTGCGGAGGCGCGATCCTGTGACCGGACTGCGTAAGCGTCCACGTCATCGCGGGTGAATCCTTCGATTGTGGCGATCAAGTCTGCGCTGATGCCCTGTGGAACGAACGAAGTGTCGTAGTTCGTTTCAGGGTCCATTGCCCAGGCCCCACCGTCGGTGCCCATCGGAAGGCGGGACATTGACTCAACTCCACCTGCGAAGACCATGTCCTCCCAGCCGGAGGCAACCTTCTGGGCTGCAATGTTGAC